>JAEUIF010000044.1 GCA_016795185.1 Planctomycetia bacterium
CTTGCTGTTCAAACTGTTCAATCGCATCGAGACCTGGGAATTGCTGCAGAAGGAACTTGGCCCCCTGAGCTACGCGGATTACTCGTTCCGGCGGTACGACCAGGTGCTCAGCCGGGCGCTGACCCGTGGCCAGCGCATCTACTCGGCGGCGTACATCATGCCGTCCGCCGGCTCGCTGGGCCACGAGCGAAAGCACCGCAACCACCTGGTCCTGATCGAACGCATGATGGATGGGGAACTGCCCGCCCGGTTGGCCGACGCCGGCTCGATGCGGCAGGCGTTCGACCTGATCCGTGCTTACCCGACCATCGGCGACTTCCTGGCGTCCCAGTATGTCACCGACATCAACTACAGCACCGTCACAGACTTCACCGAGATGGAGTTCGTTGTCCCAGGTCCGGGGGCAATTGACGGCATCCGGAAGTGTTTTGCCGACACCGGTGGCTTGAGTGACGCCGAGGTGATCAAGGTCATGGCCGAGCGGCAGGAAGTCGAGTTCGCGCGGCTGGGGCTGGATTTCCCTGCGCTCTGGGGACGAAGGCTGCAGCTCATCGACTGCCAGAACCTCTTCTGCGAAGTGGGCAAGTACGCCCGCGTCGTCCACCCCGAGGTGAGTGGCGCGTCGGGGCGCACCCGCATCAAACAAAAGTTTCGCCCCACCCCGGACCCGATCGTCTACTGGTATCCGCCAAAGTGGGCCATCAACGACGAGGTGGCGCGCTACCCGAGTCGGCCTGTGGCGCCGACGACTCTGATCCCGACCGTACCGGAGGATGTGATGAACTTGCGCGCCTACCAAGAAAGGGCCAAGCAAACGGATCGCAATCCGGGCAAGGACGACCGGGCCATGATGATCCCGCTCGCCGGCCTGGCCAGCGAAGCGGGCGAGCTGCTCGGAGAGTACAAGAAGTACTTGCGCGACGGCGAAACCCACCAGCTGTTCAAGGAGCGACTGGCCGAAGAGGTGGGCGACCTGCTGTGGTACGTGGCCAACGTCGCCACCAAGTTCGACCTGGACCTGGCGCAGGTGGCGGAACAGAACCTCGCCAAATGCGAGGGCCGCTTTGGCGCGCTCCCGGAACGTCCAGCCTTCGACACCGGTTTCCCCGAGGGCGAGCGGTTCCCCCGGCAGTTCTCCATCGACTTCCTGACCTTCCACGACGCGGACAACGCGCCGCAGGTGCGGGGCATGTACAAGGGCAAACAGTTCGGCGACGATCTGACCGACAATGCCCACGTGAAAGACGGCTACGGCTATCACGACGTGCTCCATCTGGCCTTCGCCGCCGTGCTGGGTTGGTCCCCCCTCGTGCGGAAATTGCTCGGCGCGAAGCGGAAGAGCGACAAAAAAGTGGACCAGGTCGAGGACGGCGGCCGGGCCATTGCCACGGAAGAAGGACTGTCGGCGATGATCTTCGCGTACGCCCGGGACTACAACTTCCTGGAGGGAAAGTCCTCGATCAGCACCGAGCTGCTGCGGATGATCAAGAACATGGTGCGGCACCTGGAAGTGTCGGTCTGCACCGCCGGCGAATGGGAGCGGGCCATCGTCGACGGCTTCAGGGTCTGGCGGGAGGTGAAGAAGCGGCGTGGCGGAACGGTCGATCTGGACCTGGACCAGCGGCGCATCGCATTGAGGCACGAATGACGGGGGACCCATGCGCATCATTGGGCACGGGATCGACGTGACCAGCGTGGCGGGCATCCAGCAAGAGCTGGACTCCCCGACCAAGCACTGGGCCGAGCGTTTCTGTTCGCCCGCGGAGCGGGCGCAAGCCGACGCGCCACCCCGGCACGTCCGCTATTACGCCGGCCGGTTCGCCGGCAAGGAGGCGGTGGTGAAGGCCCTGGGAACCGGGTTCGCGGGCGACATCACCTGGCGGGGCATCGAGATCTTGCGTGCGGAGAGCGGCGCACCGTATGTCCGGCTGAGTGACGAGGTATTGACCCTCGCCGAGCGCTTGGGCATAACCAGCTGGCTCATTAGTATTAGCTATGCCGACGGGTTGGCGGTCGCGAGTGTGATCGCCATCGGCGAGTGATTTCGCAGCACGCCGGCCCGAACCGAAGCGGAGGGAGCTATGCCCTTTTGGAATACGACCCGGCTTCGGCACGAGTGCCAGGCCCAAGGCCTGATCACGCCGTACCGGGAAGAGCGGGCGCTGCGCAGTGCGTACGAGCTGGGGGTCGGCCCGGAAGCCTTCATCACGTCGAAAACCGATGACACCACGCATCTGCCGGAAGGGAGCAAAGTCACCCTGCCACCGGGTCAGTTCGGCCTGCTGATCACCCGCGAGGTCGTCTACGTCCCGGCCAATGCCATCGCCTTCATCTCCATTCGGGCACGGATCAAGTTCCAGGGCCTGGTAAATGTCTCGGGGTTCCACGTTGATCCGGGCTACCGGGGCCAGCTCAAGTTTGCGGTTTACAATGCCGGCAGCAAGAACATCGTCCTGGATCAGGACGAGCGGGTCTTCATGATCTGGTACGCCGACCTGGATGCCACGGCTCCGGACCCTTACCCGCCGCTACCCTCGACGCCGAGTGTCATCACCGCCGACGACGTCAGCAAGATCCAAGGAGAGGTGGCATCGCCGGCGGAGTTGAAGAAGCAGCTGGACGACCTGAAGACCGATCTGGACAGGAAGATCCACGCGGTCGAGCAAACCAAACTCTTCAACCGCACCCTGATCCTGATGCTGACAGCGGGTTTCGTGACGTTGATCTTCACGGTCTTCATCAAGCCGTATTTTGAACCCAGCAAAGACCCTGCCATCCCGCCTGCGGCCAGCCAGCCACCGGACAAACCGCCGGCCGTGGCGTCGCCCAAGGCCGAGGACAAAGAGAAGGTGATCGCCTTGCCCGCTCACCTGGGATTCTACATTCTTGGGGCCGGGGCAATTGTGGGGGCGTGCGTTCTTGGCGCAGCGCTTATCATACGCAAGAAATCGAGCTCGGCTCCGGAAGCGTAACTGGCGTAGTCGACCCACGGCAGCCTACCGCACTACGAGTGACAGGGCACCGTTGAGCTTGATGATGTCGCGCGCCGACCGGCGAAGCCGGTCGGCGCGCGCGATTTTTTTTTCACGTCCGACTCGCAGAAGGCAACCGTTGACCCATGGGGTAGCTTGGAACTGATCGGCCTATCGACAGTTCCGCAAAGCAATCGACATGATTGAACTCGGCATGGTCGTGTCCACAAACACGCCGAGTTCAAACTTTGCAGCGGTTGCCTTTGGTTTCCCTGTGCCGATGTCGCTATCGCCCGTCATCGTCGGCACCGCTTTACCGCCTCTCCGTTGCCGTCGTCATCAGAACCGAGGTGCATTCTCCCGTACCAATTGGTTGGAAACCGGCGTTTATTTGCAATCCCTTTCATGACGAACCTACCCGACCAGGAGCGTACTTGGTGCCGGCTGCTACTACTGTAGTAGCCAGGCTGCGCTGGAACGGGCCATAGGCAGCAAGGGAAGGGATGCCGCTTGTCTAGCCACAGCCTCGGGTGGACCTGGCACGGGCATTCCTAGCAAAAAGCTATTTCCGCCCGAGACAAAACGAGCCGCATGATCGATTGCCCTCCGCACGTGCCGTCGGTATAAGCAAACTCAGCATCAGAATTCACAGTCATACAGTTCCCTGGCCTGTCTCATAACATCTCGAAGACAGCCGAGGGCGGAGTTGGCCCACATCCTCCAGAGAGCCAGAGTCAGTTCCATGACCACCACCGTCCAAGTGGGACCACGGCGGCCGATTCTCCAGACCGATACTCGTGCGCGGCGGCGTCTGCTGTTGACTCCCGTGTCGGCGCTGGACTTTTCCACGCGGTCTCGTAGATGCATGGCCCGGTTGAGCATCTTCACCTTGGGCGATCTCGTGCGGCATTCCGCTGGTGACCTGCTCGATGTCACCAACTTCGGCATGACCTCACTTCGGGAAATCCAACAGCAGCTGGCCAGCGTGGGCTTGGCCTTGCGCGATGATTAACGGGCGTTGGCCGAGTTGCACCACAGACAGTGCTACCTACCCAGAACGCCACTTCCCCGAGTGGCCCTCCCCAGAACCGTGGCAAGTACCAATCAGCACAGGTGCAGCCGCTCCTGAAAGCCAAGTGGCAGGCGTCTACGGCGGGTTACAAGCCGAAGGCAACCACATCGTCTGGCAGGGCCGGGCCGAGGCCGGCAAAGACAACGTCTGGATTCAGCTCACCGATGGCGGCTACGCGCCTTGACCCGTTCGCCGCAGGCGTCGGACTGGCCAATCACCTGGCCCATCTGCAAGCCGCCGCCCCCGGCAAAGAACGCGAAACCGGAATCGGCCCGGTCGCGGCTGTTTTTGATCTTGGGGGTACGGCCCATATCGCCTCACATGAGTACGGTCACTCCTGGTCGAGCCCGCCCACGGCAATCACAATCAATGTGTTCCACGGTCGCGGCTTGGCAGGAGTCGGCGGGGCGGAAGCCAGCGGATGGTATAGACTCCGCAAATCTTACCGCCGCGCCAAGCAAGATGAATACTCAATTTGTCTTGCGCCGAGCTAGCGTTTATCTTGAGCAGAGTTGGCGATTCCGGCGGCCAAGGGCAGGCGCCCGCCTGCTCAGCGCAGAGTGAACAGGTCGTACAGGCTAAGACTATTGCGGATGAAGACAATCTTAGTCAGTGCGTTACTTGTCATGAGCGGGCACCTGCGCTACAGTCATGGTCGGCAGGATGTCGACAAGCTCACCCCGTTCCACTGGCACTGGTTCCTGGCCGGCCCATACCTAGTTTGCTTCCGCAACATCTGCGTTGTGGTTGAGAAAGGACCGGTCGCCGAATCCCGGCGCGGAGAATTCCCATGGCACGCACTATTCGTCTGGCAGGCGTGAGCTTCGCTCCGCCGCCGCTGGATCACTCCAAGGGCGTCAACCTGGCCCCGTTCCGCAACATCGTCCACGAGGTGGCCCACGACAAGCCCCATTTCATTTGCTTTCCCGAACTCTGCGCCTGCGGCCCGGGGACCGACAAGAAACGCAACGCCATCGAATTGAAGCCGTTTGTCGAGGAACTCGGCAAGCTGGCCCGCGAGGTCAAGAGCGCCCTGGTGTTGCCCTTTGCCGAGCGCTCCGGGGATCAGGTGTATAACTCGGTGCCGATCGTCGATGCGCAGGGCAAGCTGGTCCTGGTCTACCGCAAGAATTACCCGACCGATCAGGAGATGCGGGCCGGTTTCTCGCCCGGCACGGAGGTGCCAGTCGGCGTCTGCGACGGCGTGCGCGTGGGCGCCGCGGTCTGCTTCGATGCCTGTTTTCCTCAGGTCTGGGCCGAGTTGGAAGCGAACCGCGCCCGCGTGGTCTTTTATCCGTCGGAGTACTGGGGCGGGCGGTACCTGCACTACTATGCCATGCGCTTCGGCTACTCCATCGTCGTGGCGTATACCGGCGAGAGCGCCATCATCGACATGAGCGGCCGGCATCTGGTCCGGCAAGGCCAGGATTCGTATCTGGTCAAACGCAAGAAGATGCCCGCCTGGGCCGTCGCCGAGGTCCCCGCGGAGCGCGAGGTCTATCACCTCGACTACAACCAGGCAAAGGTCGAGGCGATCCGCAAGAAGTACGGCCCCGGCGTCCTCATCGAAGCGTTTCCGGAGGAAGACTTCTTCCTGATTGCCAGCTTGCTCGACAGCGTGACCATTGAGCAACTGGCCAAGGAATTTGGCCTGGAAACCATGCGCGACTACTTCGCCCGCAGCCTGAAGCAGCGCGAGCAGATGCTGCGAACGCACGGCAAGGATCGCGGTTGAGTCCTCACGCCCGCCACTGGCCCACTACAGGCAGGACCGGGCCTGCCCCGCAACGCGGCCACCCAGCAGACATGGAGATTGGCGATGCCGACAATCCAGCGAGGGCATGCCTGGGTCCTGCTCGGATTCGGGTTGGTGCTCGGTTACGCGGCAGCGGCCCTGGATATGCCAGCGCGCTTGCCGAGCTGGGCGGCGCCGGCGGCAAACCGTTTGGAGCAGCAGGATCCAAGCGCCGCGCCGGTAGTTCAAATGGATGCGGTGCTGCCGCTGGCCGTCTCCCCAAGAAAGCCGAACATCGTGTTCCTCATGGCCGACAACCTGGGCTATGGCGAAGTCGGCTGTTACGGCGGCGGCATCCTGCGCGGCGCCCCCACGCCACGCATCGACCAGCTGGCCGGCGAGGGCCTGCGACTGCTCAACTTCAACGTGGAGGCCCAGTGCACTCCCAGCTGATCGGCCCTGCTGACCGGCCGCTTCGCCATCCGTTCCGGCACCATGCGCGTGCCGCGCGGCGGCGCGCCCTACGGCCTGACCCAGTGGGAAATCACCCTGGCCGAGTTGCTCACCGATCAGGGCTATGCCACCGGGCATTTTGGCAAGTGGCATCTGGGTGACGTCGAGGGCCGGTATCCCACCGACCAGGGCTTTGACGAATGGTACGGCATCCCGAACTCGACCTCGGTCAGTCCGTGGACTTCGTCCGTCGGCTTCGATCCGAAGGCCGCCCCGGTGCCGCACATCATGGAGGGGCGCAAGGGCGAGAAGTCCAGGAACCTCGAAGTTTACGACCTGAAATCGCGCCGGCAAATCGACACCGAGGTCACGCGCCGCGCCATCGACTTTATGACGCGCCAGGTCAAGGCCGGCAAGCCGTTCTATGCCTATGTCCCCTTCACGCTGGTGCACTATCCAACGTTGCCGCATCCAGATTTCGCGGGCAAGACCGGCCACGGCGATTTCGCGGATGGGCTCGCCGAGATGGATCACCACGTCGGCCAGATTCTCGATACCGTGAAACGACTCGGCGTCGTGGACGATACTGTCGTCGTCTTCACCAGCGACAATGGCCCCGAGGAGATGCTGCCCTGGCGCGGCTGGGCTGGGCCCTGGTCGGGGTCGTACTTCACTGCCATGGAAGGATCGCTGCGTGTGCCGTTCATTCTCCGCTGGCCGGGCAAGGTACCCGCCGGCCGCGTCAGCAACGAGATTGTGCACGCGGTCGATACCTTCACCACCCTGGCCCGCATCGCAGGGACCGAGCCGCCCAAGGACCGGACTATCGACGGCGTCGACCAGCTCGATTTCCTTCTGGGAAAGAAGGACAAGTCGAACCGGGAAGGGTTCCCTTGCTACGTCGGCGACACCTTGCAGGCGGTCAAGTGGCGCAACTGGAAGACGCACTTCGTCTGGCAGGAGTACATGTTCGACGCACCACAACGTCTGGCCAACCCGAGGGTTCACAACCTGCTGGAGGACCCCAAGGAGCGTAACAACGTCGCCTCGATGAACTCCTGGGTGTATTACCCGACCATGAAGATTGCAGATGAAATGCAGGCCAGCTTGAAGCAGGAGCCGCCCATCCCGCCGGGCGCGCTGGACCCCTACCTGCCGGCCAGGAAAACACCCTGAGTCAAGGAACACCACAGCCGGCTGCCGGCACGACCCGTGCGAGCGTACGTGGGCCAGCGGCCGGCGGACGTGTCGCGGCTGCGGGTGCGGACGTTCGTGAAGGAACTGGGCGCGGGGCGTGCGCTGCGCGACACACCGGCTTCAGCAGGTTGGCACGGCCAGGTCATACTCGTTCTTCTTGAATTCGGATGACAGCTCGAAGCTGTGGCTCGACGGCCGCTTGCTCATTGACCACGACGGCCCGCCTGATAGGGAGGAGAAATCGGCCCCGGGTCGAATACTTCAAATTCAGATCAGCGGAACGGCCTCCTGGGGCTACTTGTGAGCCGGGCATCAAGACCATCGTGCCGGCCAGCGTGCTGCTTCAGCAACCCCGATGAAACCGAACCGGAGCTCATCGTCCGCCTGACGCCTCGTCAACGCCTTCCCGGGAACGATCAGCTACCGGTCCGTGGCTGTTTTTGGGCCAGCAGTTTCTTGACGGTGTCGGCGAAGGCGCGGGCGTGCGGCTGCGGCAAGACCCCTTTGCGCCAGATCAGGTTGACTTCCACCAGGCCGAAATGCCGGCTCAAGGAATGCTCGCAGAGCTGGCGCGACTGGATCTGGCCGCGCCGACCGACCACGATGCCGATGCCGAGGCCCATCTCGACGTAACGGCGGATGACCGGCGTGTTGACCGCCTCGACCCGCCGCGGCTGCGCTGCGAATGCTCCCAGTTTTTGCAACGTGGCGGCAATCTCCCGCCGCGGGAAGCCGTTCACGGCATTCACCAGCGGGTAGCCCTTCAGGTCGCGCAGCCCGACACGGTCCTTCTTGGCCAGGGGGTGCTGGCGCGGACAGATCAGCAGGATATCGAGTTCGTAGCCCGGTTCATACTGCAGCCAGGGGGTGGCCTCGCCCGCTTCCTGCTCGGTGCTGATGCCCAGGTCCGCCGTGCCTTTCTCGACCGCCTCCGCCACCGTGCCGCTCATGCGCTCGAGCAGGTTCAAGCGAACCTGGGGATGCTGCCGCTCAAACTCGGCGATCACCTCCGGCAGCTCCTCCACCAGGATGCGCTGGGGCGCGGCCACGGTGAGACAGGCCTCCACCTGCTGGACCTGTTCCCGGAACACCCGGCCCAGCGAATCCATGCCCGCGACCAGCGGGCCGGCCAGCTGGGCGAGGAGCTGGCCGGCCTCGGTGAGTCGGCAGCCGCGCCCATGGGGCTCGATGAGCTGGGCGCTCAGCGACCGCTCCAGGGCATGGACTTGGGCCCAGACGGTCGGCTGCGCGACGCCCAGGGAAGCGGCAGCGGCGGCCAGACTTCCCAGCCGGGCGGTCTCGGCGAAGCTGCGGAGCTGCTGAAAGCGCAGTTCCTTGTAACGACGGGTGCTGGCACGGACTTTCATGAGCTGTCTCCAGGTTGGTGACCATTGTCGAGCGAAGGTAACCACTATAGTATTTTGCTTGAGGTTATATAGCAAATATGAGATGCAGTATTGTGATGACAAGCACGCCGGCCTGCGGTTACATTGTCGCAGGATTGACCCCGCGCGACACCCAGGCGCGGTCCAGCCTCCCGGCCCGATGCAAGGCGAGGAAGGATCCACCCTACCGTTGGGAAGCTCCACCCCCCCATGGTTCCTGATGGTCTGCGGCCCCTGGCAGGCGCCGTAACCGGGACGTCCTTCTTCGCTTTCTCGGGCCGGGATTGTTCCATCCATCTCTCTCTTCCTCGCGAGGCACGATCTGAGATGCACAGCAATCGTCGCCGCTTCTTCAAGACCGCTGCCTTGGCTGGCGCCGGCTACTGGGCAGCCAGCACCGGTGCCTTGGCAGCCAGTCGGGCTTCCCCGAACGAGAAGCTCAACATGGGTGCCATCGGCGTCGGCGGCAAGGGCGTCGAGAACCTGAATGGCATCGGCAGCCAGAACATCGTGGCCCTGTGCGACATCGACGAGAACAGTTTGGCCAAGGCAGCCGAGAAGCATCCGAAGGCTGACAGATATCACGACTTCCGCAAATTGCTCGAACGCAAAGATCTTGACGCGGTCGTCATCAGCACGCCCGACCACACGCATGCCGCCGCCGCTGCCATGGCGCTGAAGCTCGGCAAGCATGTCTACGTCGAGAAGCCGATGACCCATTCGCTGCACGAAGCCCGCGTGCTCACCGAGCTGGCCGCCAAGGCCAAGCTCGCCACGCAGATGGGCAATCAGCATCATTCCGGGGAGGTCTATCGCCGTACCGCCGAGCTGATCCAGTCGGGAGCGATCGGGACGGTCGGCGCGGTGCATGCCTGGTCAAACCGGCCCATCTGGCCCCAGGGCATCGACCGGCCAGCGGATGCACCCGCGGTCCCCAAGCACGTCCACTGGGAGCTCTGGCTGGGGCCGGCCCCGGCGCGGCCCTATCATCCCGCCTACCACCCGTTCAAGTGGCGTGGCTGGTGGGAATTTGGCACCGGCGCCCTGGGCGACATGGGCTGCCACATTATCGACCCGGTGTTCTGGGCACTGAAGCTGACGGCGCCAAGCACCATTGAGGCCGAGGGGCCCAGCGTCCATGCGGAAACTGCTCCGAAATGGTGCATCATCCGCTACGAGTTCCCGGCGCGCGCCAAGCTCCCGCCGGTCAAGTTGACCTGGTACGACGGCGGCAAGCTGCCGCCCGCCGAGCTGGCCGAGGGCGTCAAGCTGCCCGCCAACGGCGCGCTCTTCGTCGGCGACCGCGGCCAGCTGCTGGTACCCCACGGCGGCGGCAAGTGGCAACTCCTGCCGGAAGCGCAGTTCGCCGAGTTCAAAGGACCGGAACCGTTCTTGCCCAGGTCCGCCGGCCACTACGCCGACTGGATCGCGGCTTGCAAGGGCGGGTCGCCGGCCGGGAGCAATTTCAGCTATGCCGGCCCGCTCACCGAGACGGTCTTGCTCGGCAATGTCGCTTTGCGCGTCGGCAAGAAACTGACCTGGGACAGCGCCGGGCTGCAGGTGAGCAATTGCCCGGAGGCGGCGGCGTTGATCCGCAGGGACTATCGGAAAGGCTGGTCGTTGTAACGTGAGCATGAAGATTTTGCTTTACCTGAGTATCGGCCTGTCCGTGGGAACGGTGAGCGGGTCGCTGGGGATTGGCGGCGGCGTGCTGCTGGTGCCCGCGCTGATCTGGCTGTGCCAGTTCGAACCCGGCCGCGCGGCCGGCACCAGCCTGCCCGTGCTGATGATCCCGGTGTGTCTGCCGGCGGCCTGGAAGGCCATCGGCCAGGAGCGAGTCGACCTGGAAGCGGCGTGCTGGATCGCCGCGGCCTTCGCCGTGGGGGCCTTGCTCGGCGCTTCGCTGGTGCCGTCCCTGCCGGAACCGCTGCTCCGCTTGTGCCTTGGCGGGTTGCTGATCGCCATCGGCTGGCAATTCGTGATCGGCTTCGTCGGCACTTCTGAGGGAACGCCTGGAGGCGTCTCTGCCCTGTTGCTGGCCGGGACCACGATGCTGGGCGGGTTGGTGCTCGCGCGGGGGCGGGTCGCTTCTGCCGCGGCGGGCACGCTGCTACCTGCAGCGAATGGCCAATCCGCCGCCGACCTGGACTACCACATTTGATGCCACACGCCGGACGATAGGCGAGCGACTCGCGGCCCTGGTGTCCGAATCCAGGCTGCCAGATAACAAACTCAAGATGGCTTGATGTCCCGTAACCGCAAGGAGACTCGAGATGAAGTCGCGGATCGTACCTCTCAGTCTGCTGGCCCTGACGTTGGCGGTCCCCGCTGGAGCGGCCGAGCCTCAGGCCATACCGCCGGCCCAGTTGGACACGCTCCAGAAGATGATTCAGCCGCAAGCCGGCGAGTCGCGTTTCTGGCAGATCCCCTGGCTGCTGAACCTGGACGAAGCGTTGCTCAAGGGCGCGGCCGAGGGCAAGCCGGTCTTCCTCTGGTCGGGGGCCGGCGGTTCGCCTCATACCGTGTGCTGAGCGGCCGGTTCCGCGGGCCGTGCGCCTGCGATCTGGACCGAAGCAATCGTCAAGCTGCTCCAAGACAAGTTCATCTGCGTCTCCGTGGACGCCCGCCGCGAACGCTGGCGCCAGGACGCCATCGGCGAGATCGTCCGCAACACCGATGCCGTGACCATCACGGCCTCGGGCAAGACCACCGTCATCACCGCCAGCGGCAAGAAACTGGGCGATGTCTCGTGGGGCGGTGAAAAACAGCGGCTCCAGAGCCTCGACAAGATCCTGAAAGCCTGGGAGGCGTTGCCGGAAGCGGAGCGCAAGCCCGGTTTGAAGGTGGACTATGGCATGGCCGATCCCAAGAAACCCTTCGTGGAGCCGCCGGCCAACGCGCTGATCGTTCGGGTCCATAACCGGATGTTCGAACGAGACGGGGAAGGCAAGCTGCGCTACACCGAGCCGGAGGATTTCGCCGAAGGCGAAGGCCGCAATGGTGCGGCACGCCTGCGCGAATCGGCCCAGGACATGATGTGGATTCCCGAGAACGAGTGGCAGGCTTTCATCCCCGCGGACGCGAAGAAGGGCCAGTCGTTCCCGGCGCCACCTTCCTTTGCCGTGCGGCTGTTCCGGTTCCACCTCGACCCCGAGCGCGGTTTAGGCGAGGGGATCACCTTCGGCGGCGCCAAGGCCGATGCCGGCAAACTCACCTGCACCGTGGAAGAAGTGACGCCGGCCGTGGTCCGACTGCGCCTGGAAGGCACGGCCAAGCTGGTGCAAGGGCGGCCCGATGGCAAGCAGACCAGCTACGAAGCGGCCTTGCTCGGCTACCTGACCTACGATGGCAGCGCCAAGGCCATCACCCGATTCGACCTGGTGGCCCTGGGCGACGTGACCAACACGCCGCGTGGCGTGCGGCCCGGCGCTCACCCCCTGGGGATCGCCTTCCAACTGGTTCACCAGCCGACGGTGGCCGAGCGCGTGGTGCCGCGTGGCGGCCGGGATGGCGTGGAACGCTACTTGCACCCCATGGCCACGGGTCGATAATCCACGGTTCGTTGACTGGCGGTCCCGCACCGGGCGGGGCCGCCTCAACCTCGCGAGAAAGGGTGGAACATGGGGCTTTTACCAGGCGCATTCCGGAGCGGCATCATCGCGCTTGCCGCTGGCCTTCTGGTTGCGCCAACCCAGGCCGGTCCCCTGCAGAAGGGCGACCGAATCGTCTTCGTCGGGGATTCGATCACCGAGGACGGCACCGCGGAGACTGGCTTCCAGACGCTTTTGAAAGAATGGCTCAAGGTCAAGCACAGCGGCCTAGGCGTGCAGATCATCAACGCCGGGGTCAGCGGCGACAAGGTCACGGACCTGCAGAAGCGGTTCGACCGGGACGTGCTTGCCCAGAAGCCGACGGCGGTCGTGATCTGCATCGGCATCAATGACGTCTGGCGCGGCAAGGAGGGCACGCCGAAGGATCGTTATGAAGCCGGCCTGCGCGACCTGGTGGGCCGGGTGCGCAAGGCCGGCGGTCGAGTTGTCCTCTGCACGCCGAGCGCCATCGGCGAGCGGAAGAACGGTGTCAACGAATTCGACAAGACGCTCGACGAGTACGCCGCGGTTTGTCGAGGCGTCGCCACAGATACTAAGGTTACGCTCTGTGATTTGCGCCGAGTCTTTGTTGAACACCTCAAAGCCCACAACAAGAACGACGAGGCGGAAAACGTCCTGACCAAAGACGGCGTCCATCTGAACGAGGCGGGCAATCGGTTGGTCGCCGAACATCTGGCGCAACTCTTCGAGGTGGATATTTCCGCCCTGGCCCCGAAGGCCGAACCCGGGAGCGCGAAGCTGAAGGACCAGCCAGCAGGCCCGCGCTGGTTCTTTCGCGACGGCGACCGCCTCTACTGGAATGGCTCCTCCCACTCCCAGGACGAAGGGTGGCAGTGCTCGCTGGTGGAGTTCTATCTGCGGACCCGCTTCCCGCAGTGGAAGATCAGCTCGGGTCGCGGCGGGCCGACAGAAGCCTCCGCCACTGCCTATGCCCCGATCATTGACAAGCTCAAGCCGACCGTGGTCTTCTGCGAGTTCGGCTATTACGGCGGCGATGATCAGGTGGACGGCGTCGTCAAGGCCGCCGAGAAGCTGGCCGCCCTGTGCCAGGAAAACAAAGTTCGTCTGGTCATGATGCCCAGCGCCTTCCGGGCCGCGCACATCGATCGGCTGCCGGCCGATTACCAGGGCCTCAAGCCGGAGCAGATTGCCGCCCTGAACGCCAGGAAACAACAAGACGGCACCCTGGCCAAGCTGGGACAGGAGATTCCCGTGGAAATACACGAGAAGTTCTGGCGAATGCGCGGCGCACCGGGCTGCGACAAGCGGGTCGTCGCCATGCAAGCCTGGGGCGGAAAAGCCGGCGTGTTCGTGCCCAAGTCCTATCAGGACCAGCGCGACTGGCTCTTCAAGGTCTGGGAAAAGGATCCGAAGTTTCCCTGGGGCGGCGGCCATCCTCCCATCGCCGGCTACGTCGCCGTTGGCTACTTTCTTCTCGACCGCATGGATGCCCCGGTCGTCGAGAATCGCCTGGTTCTTGATGTCGGCGGTGACCGGCCGGCCGTCAAGCAAGCGGACCAATGCGCGGCCACCGACCTGGAAAAGTCAGAAGCCGGCCTGCGCTTCAAGCGTCTGGACAAGGTGTTGCCGGTGGTGCCGCCGCTGCCGATCGAGCGCCTGCCCAGAGACCCCTGCCCGGTCCTGAAGTACTCCCCGTACTTCCTGACGGTGACTGGCCTGGCCAAGGGGAACTATGAGATCATCGTGGAAGGGGCGGTGCTGGGTCGGGCAACGCATGAAGAGTTGTCGGCCGGTGTGAATCTGAACGAAGTCTATCTCCGCTCGGAAGCAAAGGCGGCGCCCAAGGTTCCCTGGATGCGGCTGTGGCTCCACTGCCGGGACAAGAACCTGGACAAGGACAAGGACACGCCTCTGGCAGCCGCGGAATCGGTCAGCCAGACAGCGTGGGGCTGGGAGTTGCGGCGCGTGAACACGAAGTAGAAGCCGCCTGGTCAACTGCGCGAGTGCGTCTCATGATGTGACGATGGATCAGTGGCCTAACCCTCGCTGGCATTCTAGTCGGCGGCCTGACGGCCCAAGACTTCAAGCACCACATCAATACGTCAAGGATACCAAAGACCAGAGCGGCGCGCCCCGAAGCATTGAGCCGCGGCGGATTGGCACGACCGATTGAGGCCAAGAATACCCATGGCACCCATGGCACCGATCGATACCGACACCGCAACATCAGATGCGGCTCTGCGTGCGCGCCTGTCGGTCATGATGTTTTTTCAGTACGCGGTCTGGGGCGTCTGGACCCCGGTACTGGGCGGCCTCTACTTGAACCAGCCCACTGGCATGGGCTTCACCGGGACCCAGACGGCCCAGATTTACGCCACCTGGGCCGTGGCCACCATCTTCGCGCCGCTCGTGGCCGGCCAGATCGTCGATCGCTGGTTCGCCACCCAGCGGTTTCTGGCGGCGGTCAATTGTCTGGGTGCCGGGCTGCTCTTCCTGATGGCCCGCGTGGCGCCGGGCCACTTCTGGGAGTTCTTCCTGCTGATGGCGGTCTATCAGCTCCTGTGCGCGCCGACGATGGGGCTGACCGCATCGCTGGCGTTTCATCACCTGCCTCGGCCCGCACTCCAGTTCGGCGGCGTCCGCCTGTGGGGCACGGTCGGTTTCATCGTCGTCAGCCTGGCGTTCGGCGAATGGTTGAAAGACGGAGCCACGGTGCGCGGGCTGTTCGGTCTCGCCGCGCCCGATCCCGCGAGCCCCCTCAAGGTCGGCCAGTGCCTGAACTGGGCGGGCGCCCTGTCGCTGGTCTACGCGGTCTATTGCCTGACCTTACCTCATACGCCTCCGGCCACGGAACCGGCCAATCCCTGGGCCTTTCTGAGTGCCCTCGAGTTATTCCGCGAGCGGTCGTTTGCCGTGCTGGTCGGTGTCTCGGTCGTGGTGGCGACCGAGCTGCAATTCTACTTCATCTTCGGCTCGAAGTTTTTTACGGCGCTGGGCTTTGACAGCGGCACCGCCACCCAGCTCATGACCATCGGGCAGGTCGTGGAGGTGCTCACGCTCCTCGCCTTGCCCTGGTTTGTGCGCCGCTTCGGGATCAAGACGACCATTGCCGTCGGCATTCTGGCCTGGACGGTTCGCTACGGCATCTTCGCCCTAGGCCAGCCGTGGTGGCTCGTGGTGGCCAGCCAGGGGCTACACGGCCTGGCCTACGGCTTCTTCTTCGTGGGCGGACAGCTCTATACCGACCGGGTCGCTCCCACGGACATCAAGGCCAGCGCCCAAGGCTTGATCCTGCTGGCCACCCTGGGCGTGGGGAAATTCATCTCGAGCCAGATAGCCGGCCCGGTGCAGGACTACTTCACGATCACGTCCGACGGCCAGGCCCTGACCAACTGGACGGGTGTTTTCCTGGTTCCGGTGGGCGTGACGCTGGTCGGCGCGGCGGCCTTCCTGCTGCTCTTTTCCGAGCGGAAGGATGAACGGCCGGAGGAGCGGATGGCCGGGCCGCGGCCAGACGTGCTGCCAGCGAGGAAAGAGATCGTACCGGCGTAGCACTGAACTGATGGAGTGTTTCACCAATGACCTGGCGCTGGTACTGGGGAGACTTGCACAGCCATTGTTCAATCAGCTACGGCCACGGCACCGTGGACCAGGCCCTGGCGCGGGCCCGGCAGCAGCTCGATTTTTGTTCCATCACCGGGCATGCCTTCTGGCCCGACATGCCGACCGACCGCTCGGTCTACGCGGAGATCATAGACTACCATACCGTGGGCTTCGCCCGGCTGGCACGGAATTGGAACAAGCTGCTCGCCCGGCAAGCCGCGGCCACTGAGCCGGGAAAGTTCATCGCCTTGCCCAGCTACGAGTGGCATTCGCTGAAGTACGGCGACCACAACGTCTATGCCGCCGGCCCCGACTTGAAGCTGGTTGATGCTCACGATCTTCCGGCCCTTCGTGAACAAGCCAAGCAGCAAGGCGCAATCGTTATCCCTCATCACATCGGCTACGCGGCGGGCTATCGAGGCATCGACTGGCAGCACTTCCGCGACGAGGCTTCGCCCTTCGTGGAGATCAACTCGCTGCACGGTTGCTCGGAAAGCGATGCGGCGCCGTACCCGATGTTGCACGACATGGGACCGCGCGACGCCGGCAGCACCGCTGAAGCGGGCTGGGACCTGGGCCACCGGTTCGGGATCATCGGCTCGACCGACCATCACAGTGCCTACCCCGGCAGCCACGGCGATGGCCGGCTGGGCGTCTTCGCCTCGGCTCTGACACGGGAGGCGATCTGGGAAGCGCTCCTGGCCCGGCGAGTCTGTGCCGCCACCGGCGACCGGATCGATGCCCGCCTGTTTGTGAACGATGCCGGGATCGGCGCGACGATCCAGGCGCCGGGCCAGCGGCTGATCAAGACCCAGGTTCGCGGTGCCGACGCCCTGGACCGGGTCGAGTTGCTGAAGAACGGCCGCGTGCTGCACCGCTGGTGGCCGGACGGCAACGGATCGGCGACCGTCTCGAACAAACATCGGCTGCGCTTGACCTGGGGCTGGGGCCGTAAGGAGCGTCCCGTTCGCTGGGATTGTCAGCTGAGCTTGTCCGGAGGGGCCATCACCGAGGTCGAGTCATGCTTCTCCGGCCCGCCGGTGGTGGCGCCGGTTGCACAGGTCGGCGATGCCGAGGTGGCCGACGACGAGGACTTGCCGCACGCGGTCGGCGAACGCACGGAGCGAACGCTCACCTGGCGGTCGGTCACGGTCGGCAACCTGTCGATGCGCCATGCCACCACCCAGGCCCTATCGCTGGAGCTGGACGCGCCGCTGACGGCGATCATTACCGTCGAGGCCAACGGCCAGCGTTTCACGCATCGGCTGGGCGACTTGCTGCACGCCGGTCGCTGCCACTACCTCCGCGGCTGGCTCTCGGAAGCGCTCCGCGTCGGACCCGTGGTGCCGCTCGGTGAATGTGCCCTTGCTGCCGAACTTCTGGACGAACCGGAACGGGCGGTGGATATGTACCGCTTGCGGACCGCTCAGCACAATGGACAGTGGGTGTGGTTGACGCCCATCTGGGCCAAGCGCTGATGGTCGCCCTCCTCGCGGAGATACTGATGGCCGAAGCTTTTCGGGTGGCTGTGCTGGGATTGACGCACGACCACGTCTGGAACAACCTGCATGAACTCCAGCAATCGGGGCGCGGCACCCTGGTCGCCGCCGCCGACCCTCATCCGCCCTTGCTCGACCAGGTCAAGCACCTCTACGGCTGCCCGGTTTACAGCGACCCTGAGGCGCTGCTGGAACGCGAGCAACTCGACGCGGTCTATGTCTTCGCCGACAATGCCGCGGGCGCCCGACTGGCGGAGTTGGCCGCCGATCGAGGCTTGCACGTGCTGATCGAGAAGCCGATGGCCGCCAGCCTGGAAGGCGCGGACCGCATGCTGGCCGCCGCGCAGCGAGGCGGCAGCCGGTTGATGGTCAACTGGCCGTTCGCCTGGTGGCCGCAAATGCAGCACGCTCTGCACCTGGCTCGCGCCGGAAGCGTCGGCGACGTCTGGCAAGTGAAGTACCGCGCTGCCCATGCCGGCCCGCGCGAGATCGGCTGTTCGACCTACTTTTGCGACTGGCTTTACGATCACCAGCGCAATGGTGCGGGCGCTTTCATGGACTATTGTTGCTATGGTGCCGTGCTGGCCCGCTGCCTCCTCGGCATGCCCGGCCGTGTCACAGGGATAGCTGCCCGTTTGTGCAAGGAAGACATCCTCGTCGAGGACAACGCCATTCTCGTCATGGCTTATGCCCGCGCCCTGGCGGTGGCCGAGGGATCGTGGACGCAGATCGGCAAGCTCACCGGCTATCTCACGGCCATCTATGGCAACCGGGGCACTCTGATCGTGGAGCCGCGCGCCGGCGGCCGGCTCCTGCTGGCCACGGCGGAGACGCCCGACGGCCAGCCCGTGGACCTGCCGCCCACGATGCCGGAAATGCGGTCGGCCAGTGACCACTTCCTGAACGCACTGGCGGCCGACCAGCCGTTCGCCGATCTGTGTACTGCGCGGACCTGCCGGGATACTCAGGAAATTCTGGAAGCGGGCCTGATCTCCATCGGCCAGGGACGGGAAGTCTCGTTGCCGCTCAAGAGCTTTCTGGGCCACCGGCCTGCGGAGTGACGGACATGATCCGCATTGGCATTCTCGGTTGCGGCCGCATCCTCAACGCGCACTTGCAAGGGTTCAAGCAATTGCGCGACCAGGGCGACCATGGCTTTCGCATCACGGCTCTGGTAGCCCGCGACGAAGCCGACGCCTGGATGTTTCACACCCGCGGCCAGGGTCCCACACCGCGCCCGCCCGCGCTGCCATCCGCATCCGGCGATCCCCTGGCCGCGCCGCACACCTACCTCAGTGATTTCCAGAATGATACCGAGGTTCACGTCTACAGCGATTACCGCCGGCTGATCGATGACGGCGTCGCCGACGCTTTGCTAGATACCACGCCGGTCTACCTGCACCACACCATCGGCCTGGCCACCCTCGACGCCGGGCTGCATCTCTTGACCCAGAAACCGCTGGCCATCACGGTGCGGGCTGGACATAAGCTGGTCCAGCGGGCGCGCGAAAAACACCTCGCACTGGGCGTGTTCGAGAACGCGCGCTATCGGCCGTTGACGCGGGCCGTCCGCTGGGCGTTTGACCGCGGCTTGCTGGGGCGCCCGCAACTGGCACTCCTGGGGGCCCTGGGTGGGCCCTGGTCGCCCGACCGCATCGTGGCCGGGACACCGTGGCGGCACGATAAGCTCCTGGCCGGCGGTGGCGGCAGCATCGACATCGGCGTCCACCAGATGAATATCCTGCGCTATCTCTTTGGCGAGGTGCAGAGCGTGCAGGCCGTGGCCCGGACGTTCGAGCCGGAGCGAGGTAGTGAAAAGCCGGTCCGTGCCAGCGTCGACGATACGTATCTCGCGACGGTAGCCTTTGCTGAGGACGCCGTGGCTCAACTCATCTGGTCCTGGGCCGGCCGCGGTGAGCCGTTCGAACTGGCCGGAGCGCCGGCGTTTTACGGCAGCCGCGGCTGCGTCAAGGGCGGCCAGTTGATCATGGACGGCGGCACGCACCTGCCCCTCCTCGAGCACTTCGAGAAAGAACTGGATGCCGCGCGTCGAAGAACCTGGTTCCCCCTGGACCTGCGCGACCCGTTTGCCATTCTGCAATGGCAATGGCTGGAAGGCATCCGGGCGGGTGACCAGGATCCGGAAACCAGCGGCGCCGAAGGGCTGCGCGACCTGGCGGCCGCCTATGCCATCCTCGAATCCTCGGTCGCCGGCCGGCCAGTCACGCCAGACGCGGTATTGGCTGGAACGGTCGACGCCTATCAGCGCGAGCTCGATCTGCACTACGGCCTGGTATGATCGGCAGCTAGCTGGAGGCCGGCGGCGACGCCGCGTTTGCTCACGTCCACCGAGAATGCTAGGCTTCGTTGGCTCGGCCGCGTGCTTTGGCGTCCCGAATTTCTCCGAGCAAGCTTCCCATGGGCATCACTTCGAGTGCCGCTCTGGTCCGAGAACTGGAAGAGCAGCACTTGCTCAAGCCCGTGCAGTTCCAGGAACTCGCCCGCAGGGGCGGCGGCATGGGGGAGCCCAAAGCCCTCGCCCAAGAGTTGATACGGCGCGGCTGGCTAACGGAGTTTCAGGCCAGGCTGCTGCTGCAAGGCCAGGGCCGTGAGCTGGTTCTGGGACCGTTCGACCTCATCGATCGGCTCGGCGAAGGCGGCATGGGCCAGGTGTTCAAGGCCCGGCACCGCGGCATGCAGCGCATCGTGGCCCTGAAAGTGCTTCGTCGCGAGCTGGTCAACGACCCCGAGACGGTCGCCCGGTTCTACCGCGAAATCAAGGTGGCCAGCCAGCTTAAGCCGCACCCCAATCTGGTGCAGGTGTTCGATGCCGGTCCGCTCGGGGCCACGCACTTCCTGGAGATGGAGTACGTCGAGGGAACCGACATGCAGGCCCTGGTCGAGAAGTCGGGACGGCTCTCGCTTGCGCAGGCATGCGACTGCCTGCGACAAGCGGCCCTGGGTTTGCAGCACGCCCACGAGCACGGCCTGGTTCATCGCGACATCAAGCCGGCGAACTTGCTGCTGACGAGTGCGGTCGCCGCCCAGCCCGGCGGCGTGGTGAAGGTCATTGACCTGGGCCTGGCCCGCTTGCAGGGCCAAGGCACCAAACCTGGCCAGACCCTGCTGACCACGGACGGCGGCACGACGATGGGCACCATCGACTACCAGGCGCCGGAGCAGGCCCTCGACTTTCACAAGGCCGACATCCGGGCCGACATCTACAGCTTGGGCTGCGTCCTCTACTACCTGCTGACGGGCAAGCCGCCGTTCGGCAGCGGCCCGCTGGCCATCAAGCTGATGCGCCACCAGCAAGCGGAGCCGCCGGACCTGAAGGAACGCCGGCCCGACGTGCCGGAAGGGCTGGTCCCGATTGTCCAGCGGCTGCTGGCCAAGAAACCGGCCGACCGCTATCAGACGCCGGGCGCGGTCGCTGCGGCGCTGGCGCAGGTGATTCCGGCGAAGCCTCCAGAACGGGAACCGAGGGCACGTCAGCGCCACGGCGGCGGCCGCTGGCTGGCGCTGCTGGGGCAGGGAGCGGGGCTGAGCGTTCGACTGGTTCGCGCGGCCGCGCGGGGTTCCGGGTGGGCTGTGCAACGACGGCCACGCCTGGTCCTGGGTGGTGTCGTCGGCCTGGCGCTGGGAGTGGCGTTCGTCTGGTGGCTGCTCGGGCCCACTGCCGCGCTCGGCCCCCGGCCCGGCACGTCGCTCGCGGCGTTGCCGGCGCCGACGGGGTTGGCACGTTTGCGGGCACGGGCGGCCGAGCCGAGAGCGGATGCGGTAGCGCTCTGGCGAGACGTGCTGGCCTTCCGCATGAAGAACGCCGGCACGCCGGAGGCCGCGGCCGCGGCCGAGCTGCAGATGCGGCTCCCCTCGCAGCTGGACCAGCTGGACCCGGCACGGATCAAGGAGCCGCCCGCGGGGATGCGACCGGCCGAGACGGTCGCCGTCATGAGCGGCCACCGATTCGCAGAGCATGCCGTCAAGTTCAGCCCCGACGGCCGCACCCTCGCGTTGTGCGGCGATCCGACTCACCTCGAGTTGGCCCTGTACGATCTGTCCGGGCCCGAGCCGAAGCTGCTGGCCAACCTGACGGGGCACACGGCTCCCCTATTCACGGTGGCGTTTTCGCCGGACGGCAAGCTGGTCGCCTCGGGAGGCGCCGACAAATCGGTCCGGCTCTGGGACCTAAGTGGCCCGAAGCCCCAGGCCCTGCGCGTTCTCGAAGGGCACGCAGAGAGCATCCGGTGTCTGGCCTTCGCGCCGGACGGCAAAACCCTGGCCTCCGGCAGCGCGGATCAGACCGTACGCTTGTGGAACCTGGCCGGCGCCGAGGCGCCAGCGCCGTCCGTGCTGCCCATCAAGGCGAGCGTCGCCAGTGTGGCCTACGCTCAGGACAGCAGGATGTTGGCCACGGGAGGTTACGATGGGAACGCCGCTCTGGTGAAGCTCTGGGATCTGACGGTGTCGCCACCGAAAGTGCGCAGCACCTGGAATTCAGCGATCGACGCGCTGGCGCTCTCTCCCGATGGCCAGCGGGCGGCGGCCGGCCAAGGGAATGACGGCGGCGCGGCGTTGCGCGACCTGACCGACCCGGCAGCGAAACCGCTGACCCTGGCACATTGGCATGATGGCGGGGTACGCACGGTACAGTTCAGCGTGGACGGCAAGACGCTATTTACCTGTGACGGTGTCGGGCGGCTGCGCTGGTGGGAGGCCGCCTCCGGCAAGAGCCTGCAGGCCCGAGACGTGCGCCTGGCGACCCCGCGTGTGGACCTGGCCCCGGACGGCCGGCATGTGGCCGCCGCTCCACCTGGCAATTACCTGTACATCCTCCGGCTGGGCCCAGCAGCCCTCGAAGCTAGCTCTAGATAAATACTAAATCAGAACAAGACATAATTAGTCTAAGTTTAGAGTTTCCATCTCGGCGCCGCGGGCCTATGCTAAATCAACGTGCTTGGGGACACACCGAGCATTGGTAGCGTGCTCCCACCGTGTGCGTTCCGCCTTCCTGCCAACCTTGCCTTCCGTTTGGAGCTTCCCGGTGCAACTGGCGGAGTTTCAAGACCGATTCCAGGCCGTCCGCGCCGAGCTGGCCCAGGTGGTCCTGGGGCACGCCACCGCGGTCGAGCACCTGTTGCTCGCGCTGTTCGCCGACGGCCACGTCATGCTGACGGGGGTGCCGGGGCTGGGGCGAACGCTGCTCGTCAAGTCGGCGGCCAGGGTGCTGGGGCTGTCCTTCAACCGCATTCAGTTCACGCCGGACCTGTTGCCGACCGACATCACCGGTACCGAGGTCTTGCAGGAAAGCGCCGACCGCAGGACGCGCTCGTTCCGCTTTTTCAAGGGGCCGATCTTCGCCAACCTGGTGCTGGCCGACGAGATCAACCGCAGTCCGCCGCGTACCCAGTCGGCCCTGCTGGAAGTGATGCAGGAACGGCAGACGACCGTGGGCGGCCAGCGCTATGCCCTGCCCACGCCGTTCTTGCTCGTGGCCACGCAAAATTCGCTGGAGACCGAAGGGGTCTTTCCGCTGCCCGAAGCGCAGATGGACCGCTTCTTGATGGCGATCCACCTGGACTATCCAGGTTTTGGCGAAGAAGTGGACATTGTCGACGCCGCCACGGGTGCCGGCGCGGCGGTGCTGCAGCAAGTGCTGAGCGCCGAGCAACTGGTGGCCATGCAGCAACTCGCCCGCCTGGTGCCGGTGGTGCCGTCGGTCAAGGAATACGCACTGGCCCTGGTGCGCAACACTCGTGCCGGAGCGGAAGCAAAGGCTGGCAGCGTGGCGAGCTTGCTCCGCTGGGGTTCGTCGCCGCGGGGCGGCCAGGCGCTGATCGCTGCGGGCAAGGTGCTGGCCTGCGTGCGCGGCCGACAATACGTGACGCGGCAGGATATTCGCGACGTCGCCCTACCGGTGCTGGCCCACCGCCTGATCCTGAGCTTCCGCGCGGGCGCCCAGGGAACCCGCATGAGTGAGTTGATCGATCGGCTGGTTGCCGAAACCGATCGGCAGCTGGCGCCCCCGCTCAAGAGCCGGCGCTGGCGTGATGTGCTGCTCGCCCGATGACGTTCGCCGTCCTGACCTCGACCGCGAAGGAGATTCCACCTTGACTGCCACCATGACCAAACCCACTTCCTGGAGCGAGGCCGACCTGGCTAAAGTGGCGCATCTGAAAGAAGCGCACGACAAGATCATCACGCAGATTCGCAAGGCCGTCGTCGGCCAGGAGCAGGTCGTCAAGGAGCTGATGATCGTGCTCTTTGCCCAGGGCCACGGTCTCTTGATGGGGGTGCCCGGACTGGCCAAGACGCTGCTGGTGCGCACGCTCGCTTCGAGCCTGTCGCTGCAGTTTCGCCGGGTACAGTTCACACCCGACCTGATGCCCTCGGACATCACCGGCACCGAGGTCATCCAGGAAGACAAGGCAACGGGCGAGCGCCGCTTCAAGTTCCTGCAAGGACCGATCTTCACCAACATGCTGCTGGCCGATGAGATCAACCGCACGCCGCCGAAAACGCAGGCCGCCCTGCTCGAAGCCATGCAGGAAATCCAGGTGACCGCCGGCGGCGAGCGCTACGACCTGCCGCGGCCGTTCTTCGTGCTGGCCACCCAGAACCCCATCGAGCAGGAAGGTACGTATCCCTTGCCCGAAGCCCAGCTCGACCGCTTCATGTTCCAGATCAACGTCGACTATCCGAACCAGAAGGAAGAGCTGGAAGTCCTCGACCTGACGACCACCAATTACAAGTCCGAGATCGAGGCCGTCCTCGGGGCGGAAGAGATCCTGCCGTTGCAAGCCCTGGTGCGCAAGGTGATCGTGCCCCAGGAATTGAAGGAATACGTGGTCCGGCTGGTGCGGGCGACCCGGCCGGGTCGGGAAGGCGCTCCGGACTTTGTCGGCAAGTGGGTCAGCTGGGGGGCCGGACCGCGGGCCAGCCAGAATCTGGTTCTGGGCGCCAAGGCGTGGGCTATCCTCAACGGTCGCCACGAAGCCAACGCGGGCGACGTGCGCTTTGTGGCCGGCCCGGTGCTCGGGCATCGCTTGGTCTGCAACTTCGCGGCCGAGGCGGAGGGCATCTCACCAGCCAAGGTCGTGCAAAAGCTCCTGGAAACGGTGAAATGAGCCATGGCCGAGCCACCCGCCGACCGCCGCCACTATTTTGATCCTGCCGTGATCTCCCTGCTCAAGGGCCTGACCGTCCGCGCCCGCCGCATTGTCGAGGGCGTGATGCTCGGCATGCACAAGAGCCCCTTTCGCGGCATCAGCGCCGAGTTCGCCCAGCACCGCAGCTATGTGCCCGGCGACGACCTCCGGCACCTCGACTGGAAGGTGTACGCCAAGAGCGACCGCTTCTACGTCAAGCAGTTCCGGCAGGAGACCAGCCTGGCTTGCCATTTCGTGGTCGATACCAGCGAGTCGATGAACTATGCCGGCGGCGCTGCACTGACCAAGTTCGAATACGCCGCCACGCTGGCGGCCAGCTTTGCCCATCTGATCATCGGTCAGCAGGACACTGTCGGCTTGACGCTGTTCGCGGAGAACGTCCGCACGACGCTGCCGGCCAAGTCCACGTTCGGTCACCTGAACAATCTGATCACGACACTGGAAAACGTGACCGCCACCGGCCTGACGCGCGTCGGCGGCTCGCTCGGCCCGGTGGCCGGCCTGCTCAAACGACGGAGCCTGGTGGTGCTCCTCAGCGACTTCCTCGACGACACCGAACCGTTTGCCTTCGGCATGAACCGGCTGCGCTATGACGGCCATGATGTGATCGTGCTGCACCTGGCCGATCCGCACGAACAGACCTTCCCGTTTACCGGGCCAAGCATTCTGGAAGGACACGAAAAGAGCGGCCGGCTGGTCTGCGACCCGCGCGACCTGCGGGAGATCTACCTGGAAGAACGGCAGGCCCACCTGGAAGAGATCAAGACCCTGTGCCGCGGCCTGCAATACGACTACCAGGAGATCGCTACCAGCGAACCGCTGGACGTGGCGCTGGCCACGCTGTTGCACGCGCGGGAGGCGCTGACGGGACAGCGGCGAACGGCCTTTGCGTGAGTAGGCATGCGTGTATCGTGGCAAATTGCAAGCCATTTGACCTGGCCGGCAAAGCGCGGTTGGCAAGATGATCAACGAACTGCTCAATCCCTGGATGCTGGTCGCTCTGGCAGCAATGGCCCTGCCCCTCCTCATCGAGTGGCTGTTCCGTCGCCGCCGGCAGCGCCTCGCCTTCCCAGCCATGCGCTACCTGATGAATCCCAGGAAGCGGCGGCGCGTGCAACTCCAGGATCTGATCCTGCTGCTGGTCCGGACCGTGGTGCTTGGCGTCCTGGTCGTGGCGCTGGCGCGGCCGCTGCTGCGGCCGGAAGCCGGCCAGGGAGCTGACCACGCGCCACGGCACGTGGCGATCGTACTGGACGGCAGCTACTCGATGGGCCAGGCCATCGGCCAGACGAACGCCTTCGCCGTGGCCCAGACCATGGCCCAGGACATTATCCGCGGCCTGCCGCAGGGGACGGTGGTCTCGCTGGTCTACCTCGGCCAGCGGCCCGAAGTGCTCCTGGAGCGCACGGCCGATCGCGACGGCGTCCACGATGCCATCGGCCGGACGAAAGTCAGCGACATGGCCGGGCGCATGGCCGATGCCGTGGCAGCCGTGGACCAGCTGCTGGCCGCGGACGGCGCGGCCGCCGAGGTCTATCTCCTCAGCGATCTGCAGCGCAGCACCTGGTCGGCCACTCCGGAGGACCCGCGGGATCCGCAAGCCCTGCTGGCCCGGCTCACCCAGCGCCACGGCACGTTTGTCCTCGACACGGGTGGCACGAACCCCTTCAACGCCTATCTCACGCGCTTCGAGCCGCGGGAGAAGGTTTCAGCCGTCGGCATGGAGACCCATTACGAGGTCGACGTCGAAGTCCGCAACATGCCGGCCAACGGCAAGCTGTGGCTGACCCTGTACGCCGACGAGGACAAGGCCGCCACGGCAGTTGCCGACACCCAGAGGCCGGGCAAGCTCAGTACCCGGGAGCTGACCGCGGCAGACCTGCACGGCGGCCGAGCCACCCTGGTGTTGCCGCACACCTTCGTCGAGCCGGGCGAGCACCTACTGCGGGTCGAACTGGAAGGCGATGGCCTGGCAACGGACAACCAGCGCTACTACCTGGCCAGCGTGCCGGCCAACGTCGAAGTGCTGATCGTCGATCCGCGTCACGACCCCGCGCCCACGGCCGATCCGCTGGCGTCGGGCAGCGGTCATTTGCAAAACGCCATCGCGCCGCGGACGCCGCCGGGCTTCGAGCGGCTGTCGCCGTTTGCCGTGACCGTGCGGCGGCCGGAGGAAGTATTGCAGCTCAATCTTGAGCGCTTTGCGGTGGTCGTCCTGACCAACCTTGGCAATCCGAGCGAGGGTCTGGTCAGCCGGTTGGAGCAATACGTGGGCGACGGCGGCAACCTGCTGATCTTCGTGGGCGATGCCGTGACGCCGTACGAGTACAACACCAAGCTCCTGAAAGCGGGCAAGGGCTTGCTGCCGTGCGAACTGGAGGCGGCCACCGGCCTGGCGCCTGCCGAGGCGCTCAGCCAGGCGAAGGCCACTCCTGCCAAATCCGCGGAATTGCTGCACGGTTTGGTCTACGCGGCTTCGGAGCCGCACCCGGCCGTGGCCAACGTCCGGCAGCTGACTCGGCAGCCGGCGCCGCCGTCGGTCAGCCGCTGGATGCCGTTCAAACTGAACGGCAAGACAGGGGAGTTCGGCCGGCCCGTGGTCTTTCTGGGCAATCGGCAGCCGCTGGCCTGCGAGCGCGCCTTCGGTCAAGGCAAAGTCATGCTGGTGGGCACCTCGGCTGATGCCAGCTGGAACTACCTGGTGTACACGAGCGAATACCTGGTGCTGGTGCAGGAACTGCTGCGCTGGCTGGTCGGCGAGCCCGATCGCGCCGTGAACCTGCAGATCGGCCAGGCGTTTCAGCAGCCCGTACTGCTGTCGAGCCAGTATCTGCTGCTGCGGCGGCCGGACTACAGCAAGGTGCGGCTGGCGCCGGTGCCGCAGGGCAACCTGTGGCGGATCGCCTACGACCAGGCCGACCGGCAAGGCATTTACGAAGTCGATACCACCGCCGAGGTCATGAACCGCCGGCGCTTTGTCGTCAACCTGGTGGCCACGGAAGGCGACCTGACCCGGCTGGAGCTGGAAGGTTTTCAACGTGAGCTGGCGCAGGCAGGCGTCACTTACTGGGGCCCGGACAAGGCCGTTCGCCGGGCGGTGGAGGCGCGGCACTCGATCCAGGAGTACGCCTGGCTGTTCCTATGGGCGGTGCTGGGCCTGCTGGCGGTGGAAACACTGCTGGCGACGCGGTTCGGCCGACGAAGGATTTGAACATGGGCAAGACCATCTCCCGCTTCCTTGGTCTGGACACCGAGCTGGATGCCAGCAGCGACTGGTCGTTTCGGCTGGCCGACCTGTGGGAGCCAACCTGGCCGCTGCTGGTGCTGCTCGCGGTCCTGCTCGCCTACTACGGCTGGCAGGTTCGCCGCGACGCCCAGCGGCTGAGCGGCGGCCGCCGCTGGCTGCTGACCGGCTTGCGCCTCGCTGCCGTCGGCCTGATTGTGCTGATGCTCATCAAGCCGGCCCTGAGCATCGCCCACACCGAGAAGCGCACGCCTGTCGTCGCCGTGCTCGTTGACGAATCCTTGAGCATGGCTTATCCCGACGCCCGCAACCATCCTCTGGTTCCCTCGGGCGGCACGCGCGCCGAGCGGAGCCGCTTCGCCGTCGCCCGCGCGGCCGCCAGCCGGTTGGTGGAACAGGGCATCAGCAAGGACCATCGCGTGGTGGTGTACAAGTTCTCCGGCAACCTGGAGCGGCTCGGCGAAGTCGCCGTCGGCGATGCAAAAGCGCCAGCGGCCCTGAAGCGAGCGTTGACCGAGCCGACCGGCGCCCATTCCAATCCTGGCGACGCCCTGGTCGATGCCCTGCGCGATCTGGGCGGCAACAAGCTGGCCGGAGTCGTATTGATCTCCGATGGCCGTTCGACCGCCACGCCGCAGTCCGGCGCGGTCACGCTGGACGAGGCAGCCAAGCGGTTCAAGCAGGCCGGCGTGCCGGTCAGCACCATCGCGACCGGCACGGCCGAACCGCTCCGCGACCTGGCCCTGGTGGATCTGGCCGCTCCCAAGGAAGCCAATCTCGAAGACACCCTGAGCATGCGGCTCACGGTGATCAATCACATTGAGCCGGGGTTACAGACGGAGCTGACGCTGTACGAGGACGACAAACCCAAGGTCGTCCGCAAGGTGCGCCTCAACGCCGGCCGCAATGACATCACCCTGTCGCTGATCGTCGAAGGCCAGGAGCTGGGCGACCGCAAGTACACGCTCAAGGCGCCGCGTTACGAGGACGAGCTGAGCTACGACAACAACGAGATCTCGGCCCACGTCCGCATCGTCAAGCGCGGCCTGCGCTGCCTGTTCATCGCCGGCAAGCCGACCGTCGAGTACCACTACCTGTGGCCGGCCCTGGCCCGCGATCCCATCATCAATGTCTCTTGCTGGCTGCTCGACAGCGATGTGAACTACACCCAGCAGGGCAAGACGCCCATCGACAAGTTGCCGCAATCGCTGGAGGACTGGAACAAGTACGACGTGGTCGTCCTCTACGACGTCGATCCGGAGAAGATCACCAACGAGCAGGAGACCGGCCTGGAGAACCTGATCCGCAACGGCGGCGGCCTGTTTATTATCGCCGGCCGCAACCACGGCCTGGATGCCTTACTCACGGTCCGCTCGGCCAAGATGGGCGCCATGCTACCGGTCGAGATCGATCGCAACAAGCATCCCGATCACAACCAGGTGTTCACCAAGCCGTTCAAGCCGGCGCGGACCAAGGAAGGCCGGCAGCACCCGATCTTCCTGTTCGATCCAAACCCGGAGACCAACGACAAGGTGTGGGGCTCCTTCCCCGAGATGTACTGGGCCCACCCGACGCTGGGCGTCAAACCCAAGGCCACGAGCCTGCTGGAAAAGCCTGAGGGCGGGGCGGACCCCGACGGC
>JAEUIF010000059.1 GCA_016795185.1 Planctomycetia bacterium
GCCGTCGGGGAAGACCCCGACCGCGAAGGACTGCGCGAGACGCCCGACCGCGTGGCGCGGATGTACGCCGAACTCTTCTCCGGGCTGAACCAGGACCCGCGACTGCTCCTGCGGAAGACCTTCACCCAGAAGTACGAAGAAATGGTGCTGGTGAAGGACATCGCCTTTGCCAGCGTCTGCGAGCACCATTTGCTGCCGTTCTTCGGCAAGGCCCACCTGGCGTACATTCCCAACGGCAAGATCGTCGGCCTGAGCAAGCTGGCGCGGGTGGTCGAGAGCCTGGCGCGCCGGCCCCAGGTGCAGGAACGCATGACCGAGGAACTGGCCGACCTGCTGATGGAAGAACTCGACGCGCGCGGCGTGGCGGTAATCCTCGAAGCCTCGCACAGCTGCATGACCATTCGGGGCATCCAGAAGCCGGGCAGCCTCTGCACCACCAGCGCCATGCGCGGCGGCATCCTGGATAATCCCTCCACGCGCGCCGAGCTGATGGCCCTCATCTACGGCCGGCATTGAGCATATATCGATGCCCCTCATTTCAACCGCTGTCGTTTGCCTGGTTTGGATGCCGCCTGTAACTGGCGCAGAACTGCTCGCCACATTCTGCTTGCGCCTGGCTCTGGGAATGGCTGCCGCCTTGCTGATCCTACCAACCACCGAAGTTGCCCCTCGCTTCTACCGCACGCAGTTCTTAGTAATCCTGGGCCTGGCCACGGCAGCCGGCTTTTGCATGTACATGGTCCACGTCGAACTGCGGCAGTCTCCCGGCTGGTCCGACCGCATGATTTTTCCCGGGGTCATGGTCGGCATTGCGCTGCTGACTGCATGTTTCGGTTCCGTGACTTACGACCTGGAAGGCGCGCCTGGCGGAAGGATTCTCATCGGTCTGACCATCCTGGCATTGGCCAGCGCCACAGTCTGGGTGGATTTGCACAGTGCCTGGTTTGACACGCTGACGTCTGCGGCCCTGCTCGGAGCGGCGATGTCCGCCATGCTGATGGGACATGCCTATTTGATCGCGCCGGGCATGTCGATGACGCCTCTGCGCCGGTTGCTGTCGGCCCTGTTCGTGGCCGTGGCACTGCGCAGTGGTCTGGAAGGGTGGATCGGCTATTTCTGGTGGGCCGAACGGCAATACGGCCGCAACTGGAGGGGCGACTTGTCAACGCAGGCAAGTTTGGAGTTTGATGGTATACTGATGCTGGTGCGGCTGGGCGTGGGGATCGTTGGCGTGGCGTTTCTCGGTTGGCTGGCGTGGCGCTGTACGGCCATCCGTTCGACGCAATCGGCCACCGGCATACTCTACGTGGTGGTCATTCTGAGCTTCTTCGGCGAACTCCTCAGCTTGTTGCTGCACACCGGATACCTGTTGAACACCCAGGTCGCGCTGCCGTGAAAATACGCTTTCTCTGTCCGGTCTGCGAATGTCCGACATCCGTGCAGTCGGCCGGGGCCGCCGCCGTGAACTGGGAGTGCGCGGCCTGCGACCATCGGCAAGTCATCCAGCTGCCGGCGACCGCGCCGACGATCTGCGCCGTGTGCGGCAATCACGAGCTGTACAAGAAGAAGAATTTTCCGCACTGGCTCGGGCTGAGCATCCTGACCTTCGCCTGCATCGGCTTCTTGACCTTCATGGCCCGCTACGAATGGGGCTGGGCCTGGGCGGTGCTGCTCGGTTCGGCGGCCGTGGATGGCATCCTCTACCTGAGCGTGGGCGACGCCATCGTGTGCTATCGCTGCGGCGCACAGGCCAGCGGCACGACGCCGGGGGCGGAGCATCATCCGTTTGAGCTGACCATTCACGAGCGCTACCGGCAGGAGAAAATTCGCCGAGATACCGTTTAGCCGCGAGCCGGAGGCGAGCGCTGGTCACCAGGCGCTTTAGTCCGCACAGCGGACCCTACAGAATACCGTAGGGTCCGCTGTGCGGACCGCTACAGCCAGTTGCAAAATGCTCTGAACAGTACGGAACGTCCCATGACCTACCCCGCGCCCGAGCAGCTGGCCGACGACCTCAAGGGCGTCATCCAGGGCGAGTTGCTGCTGGATGACCTGTCGCGCACGCTTTACAGCACCGACGCCAGCATCTTCCAGGTCCAGCCGCTGGGCGTGGTTGTGCCGCGTCACGAGGACGACGTGCGGGCGCTGGTCAAGTACGCCGCCGAGCATCAGGTGCCGTTGACGCCGCGCGGCGCGGGCAGCGGCATGGCGGGCGAGGCGCTGGGCGCGGGCTTGATCGTCGATCTCAGCCGCCATTTTCGCTCGATCCTGCACGTCGGCCGCGACACCGTGCGCGTGCAGCCGGGCGTGGTCTACCGCGACCTGAACCTCGAACTGGCCAAGATCGGCCGGCGGTTCGCGCCCGACCCGGCCAGCGGCGCGCAATGCACCATCGGCGGCATGCTCGCGAACAATGCCTCGGGTTCGCGCGCCCTGAAATTCGGCTATTCTCGCGACCACACCGCCGCCCTGCGGGTGGTCTTCGACACGGGCGATGCCGCCTGGGTGGCCCAGGAACCGCGCCGGCCGATTCCGGACCATCCCGGCGGTCGGGCCGGGGAAGTCGCCGCCGCCATCGTGGAACTGCTGGAGCGCAACGCCGAATTGATCCAGACCTGCCGGCCGCGCACCCTGTTCAATCGCTGCGGTTACCTGCTGCACGATGTCCTCGGCGTGGACCGCATCGACCTGGCCCGGCTGCTGGTTGGCTCGGAAGGCACGCTGGGCCTGTTCACGGAAGCCATCCTGCGCACGGTGCCCTTGCCCGCGGGCCGGGCCGTGGTGCTGCTCGGCTTCGGCAGCCTGGAAGCGGCGGTGAAGGCCACCCAGCGCGCCTTGCCCAGTGGCCCCGCGGCCTGTGAGGTCGTGGACCGAAGGCTGCTGACTCTGGCGCGCAGCGTCGATCCGCTGGCGGCCTCGCTGGTCCCCCCCGCCGTGGAAACCGCCCTGGTGGTCGAGTACGAATGCGACACGCAGACGGAAGCCACGCAGGCGGCCTTGCAACTGCGCGACCTGCATCAGCGCGGCGGACAGCAGGCTTTGATCGCCATTGCGGCCGTCGAACCGGAACGCATCGAACGCCTCTGGCGGCTGCGCGAGCTAGCCCTGCCGAGCCTCTACGGCCTGCGCGGCGGGCCGCAGCCGTTGCCCTGCGTCGAGGATGTGGCGGTGCCCGTCGATGAATTGGCGGGCTACCTGCGGCGCGTCCAGGAAATCCTGAAGCGGTTCGAGGTCAGCGCTTCGTTCCTGATCCACGCTGGCAGCGGACAGGTGCATACCCGTCCGTTTCTGGACATGCAGCGCCCCGACGATGTGCAAAAGCTCTGGCCGCTGGCGGGCGAAATCCACACGCTGGCCCTGGAACTGGGCGGCACCGTCAGCACGCAGCACGGCACCGGCCTGGCGCGCACGCCGTGGGTGGAGAAGCAATACGGCCGGCTCTATCCAGTCTTCCGCGAGCTGAAAGCCATCTTCGATCCCCAGGGCATCTTCAACCCCGGCAAGATCATCGGCCCCGCGCCCGGGCTGCCGGCCTGGCCGTTGCGCAAGGTAGCCAGTGCCCCGGAGTCATCGAAGGCCCCCAGCGAAGGTTCGGCGAACGAGACGAACGCGGAAGCTCTGAAACCAGCGGGCGGTTCCTCACCGGCCAATGGTCACTGGCCGCAGGCCACCGCGCTGCGCTGGAAGCCCAGCGAACTGCACGGTGAATGCCTGAGCTGCAATGGCTGCGGCGGCTGCCGGACCGAAGCGCCGGGCGAACGCATGTGCCCGATCTTCCGGGCCACGCACACCGAAGCCGCCACGCCGCGGGCCAAGGCCAACCTGATGCGCTTCCTGCTCGACGAGTCGACCGATTCGCGCCTGCTCACCAGCGACAACGTGCGCGAGACGGCTGACCTGTGCGTCAACTGCAAGATGTGCGCGGTCGAATGCCCGGCCCACGTCAACATTCCCAAGCTGATGCTGGAAGCCAAGGCGGCTCATGTCGCGGAACACGGTTTGAATCGCTTCGACTGGGTGCTGGCGCGGACGGAGATGTTCGCCCGCTGGGGCAGTTCCTTTGCCTTCCTGGCCAACGCGCTGCTGAAGAACGAGTTCGCCCGCTGGCTGCTGGAAAAGGTCTTTGGCGTCTCCCGCCAGCGCCGCCTGCACCCGTTCGCGGGCCGCAGCTTTCTCCGCCGCGCCGCGCGGCGCGGCTGGACGCGCCGGCGGGCGAAAGGCGACGGGCCGCGCGTCGTTTATTTCGTCGATGTCTTCGCCAACTACAACGATCCGCAGATCGCCGAAGCCACGGTCGCGGTCTTGCAGCACAACGGCATTGATGTCTACGTGCCGCCCGATCAGGTCGGTTGCGGCATGGCTCCGCTGGCCTACGGCGACGTGGAGACCGCCCGCGAAACCGCCACGCACAATCTGCGCATTCTCGCGGACCAGGCGCGCGAAGGGCACCCCATCGTCTGTTCCGAACCGACGGCCGCCCTGATGCTGAAGCACGACTATCCCAATTTGATCGACGATCCCGACACCCAACTCGTAGCCGAGCGCACGGTCGAGTTGACCGCCTACCTGGCTCAGTTGCATCGCGCGGGCCGGCTGAAGACCGACTTCAAGCCGCTGACGCTGTCGCTCGGGCATCATGTGCCCTGCCATCTGAAAGCCCTGGGCGGTCCGCCGCTGGCCCCGGATTTGCTCTCGTTGATACCGGGTTTGCGCGTGCATAAAATAGACGTAAGCTGCTCCGGCATGGCCGGCACCTTCGGTCTGCGGAACGAGAATTACGAACCATCGCTGGCGGCCGGCAAGCCGATGCTCGACCAGTTGCGGAAGCCGAATGTCTTCTTCGGCTCCACCGAATGCAGCACCTGCCGGTTGCAGATGGAAGAAGGCAGCGGCAAGCGGACACTGCACCCGGCGCAGTACCTCGCCCTGGCCTACGGCCTGATGCCCGAACTCGCGAAACGCTTACGCTCATGAAAGTACGCCTGTTCGCTCGCGCCCGCGACCTGGCGGGCGCGGACACGATTGATGTGGACCTGCCCGCCGGCGCGACCGTCGGCGATTTGCGCCGTCTTCTGGGCCGGCGCTACCCGGCATTGGCGGGCTTGCTCCAGCACTCCGCGCTGGCGGTGAACGACGATTTCGCGGATGATGCGTTGACGCTGCCGGTAAACGCGGAAGTAGCCCTGTTGCCGCCGGTGAGCGGGGGGTAGCGCGTCGTCATTTCCGCAAATGACGGAGCTGCCGGGCCAGTGTATCCTGAAAGCGGCCCGTGATGTAACGGGGAGAAGAACCAATGTCCGCGACCGCGCCGCGCTTGAGCCGCGAAGAGCTCGCCCGCCGAGGGGACGAAACCTACACGCGGCGGGTCCTGCCTTGCCTGCGCCCGGAGGATGACGGGAAGTTCGTCGCCGTCGATGTGGAGTCGGGCGCTTTCGAGGTGGATGAGGACGACCACGCCGCCGTGTCCCGCCTGCACCGTCGGACGCCGGGGGCGCAGGTCCGGCTCGTCCGCGCCGGGCACCCGGCGGCCCATCGGCTGAGGCGCGGCCAGTGATCCGCGGCACTGTCACCACTTGGTCGGCGCGGGGTTGTCCCTCGCCGGGAATATCGCTCTCTGGTTGGCGCGCGGCCAAGGCGGCCGATTGAGTCCCGATTCATGGAACATCTGCCGAGCTTGCTGCTGGTCGTCGTGCCCTTGGCGGTGATGTTCTTCCTGACCATCGGCATCCTTAAGGGCCTGTTTCGCCGGAACGTGATGAAGCAGAACTGTGGCCGCTGCTGCCGGCCCTTCACCGCCGACGCCGCCCGCCAGGCGGTGGACTTTTATGAACGCCGTCTGGGACCGAACATCGAAGTCGATAACGGCCCGGCCTGCTATAACGGAGCGCTGGTGGTGAAGTGCCAGCATTGCGGTGCCGAGGTCGTGATGAGCGCGACCGGACATTTTGTGGAAGAGTACGATCATTCGGTGGAATGGAATAACTAAAAGCCAATGCTACAGATGCAAGCATCGACACTT
>JAEUIF010000061.1 GCA_016795185.1 Planctomycetia bacterium
TCCGTCGGGCTGGAAAGCCCGACGTACAAGCCGTGTCTCAAATCGTCAGTGCCCGGTCGCGCGCCACAATGTCCCAGTGCTCCGCCAGCTGGCCGTCGCGGATGATGTACGCTTGCCGGTGCATGGCACACGTCGGGCAGATGTGCGTCGGCACCGCGTAGACCTCGGTGCCGGGCGGGAACTGTTCGGCGGCGGGCGTTTCGATGACCAGGTGTTCCTCGTTTTGCAGCACCGCCTTGTAGTCCGGCACGTCGAGCAGGATCAGCCGCTGCCCGGCGGGGGGATCGCTGGCGACCGCTTTGTAACCGAGATCGAGCGTGACGCGCGTCGGCGTCGGCCGGCTGATGACGCGCGTCAGCAGCAGCGCGGCGGGTGTGAAGGTCATCTCGCTGAACTTGCTGCCGTAGCCGTGATCGTGCAGCACGCAGGTGCCCGGCGAGCATTCCAGACCAGGAATGTCCAGTTTTGCCCACACTGGAAACGTGGGCGTACCCCCACCGACGATGCGCGGCACGCTCAGCCCATCCTTCTCCAACGCCGCGCGTAGCTCCAGCACCGGGGCCAGCAGTTGCTCAACCGCCTTCTGCCGGTCGGGCAGCGCTTCCTGATGATTGTGCCCGTCGTAGACGTGAAACCCACCGGGCTTCAGGCCGGGCAACGAAGCAATCAGCCGGTACAGTTCCGCCGCCGCCGGTCCCGCCGCCACGCCGGTGCGATGCTGGCCCACATCGAGGTCGATCAGCACCTCGGCCTGTCGCCCCGTTTGCTGCATCGCCGCCGACAGGGCCTTCGCCCCCAGCGGGTGGTCCACGAGCACCGAAAAGCGTGTCTTCGGAAATTGTGCCGTGAGGACGGCATAGCGCTGACAGTTCGGGCCGACGAGCGGATAAGCCAGCATCACATCGGGCGCGTTGCAGCTACCCAGCATCTCTGCTTCCGCGAGCGTGGCGCACTTGAACTTGGTGATGCCCGCTTCCAGCTGCATGCCGACGATCTCGCGCGTCTTGTGCGTCTTGACGTGCGGCCGGACGCGGTCGAGCGAACCGGCGGTCTCGACGATGCGGGCAATGTTGCGGCGAATCAGGTCCGGATAGAAGAGCAGCGCTGGGCTGTAGATCGCCGAGGCATCCGCGACACGGTACGAGGCGTTCATGGCGGAAGGCTCCTTATGCGTCGGAAGACTGGTCGTCGCGCGGCGGTGTTTCGAGCACCGTTTCCGCCGCACGGCCAGGGTGCTTTTGCTCGAGTAGGGCAATCAGCTGATCCAGCGCGCTGCCGACGGCCGTAAAGCCGAGGGCCACGGTCAGCACCAGGAACAATACGGCGTTCTCACCCGCGAAGGCCAGGCGCGGCTCGGCTACGGCCCGGAAGAACCAGGCCAGTCCGCCCGCCAGTCCACAGAGGTACAACAACGGCCGGATGAGCATGGCAACGTTCCCACTCGGGTTCGCCAGGTTCGTAGTTCCGCCTTCAGGCGGCGAGCGACTCCACCGCCTGAAGGCGGAACTACGAACGGGCATTACAGCACAGACTCACAGTATATCCCGGCGCACGCCAAGGAGCATCGCAGTCATTGGGCACTTTTCCGGTAACGCCCGCGTAACGCGCGTCACTTGCCGCTTGCTCCGGAGTATATCCGGGGTAGGATCGAGGTTCGTCGCGCCTGCGCTCCGCTACCGCAAACTCCCCGGAAGGGCCTGCCATGCCGCGCTGTCTGCTCCTGGCCGTCGTCTGCTTGCTGCCCGTGGCCTCGGCCCGCGCCGACGAACCGAAAGCGCCGACGGAACGCGGCGACCGCATGCTGGAAGCCTACTTCCGCGGCCAGACCAAGGAAATCGCCGACGCCTGCCTCGCCGACATCAAGTCGAAGGCGGACTGGGAACGCAAGCGCCCGGAATTGCGCCGCCAGTTCCTGGAAATGATGGGCCTCTGGCCGCTGCCGCCGCGCACCGACCTGAAGCCGGTCGTCACGGGCAAGACCGAGACCGACCATTGCATCATCGAGAAACTGCACTTCCAGTCCAGCCCCGGCTTGTACGTCACGGGCAATCTCTATCTCCCCAAGAAGGCCACGCTGCCCGCGCCGACCATTCTCTACGTCTGCGGCCATGCCACCACGGTCGTGGACAAGGTGCCCTATGGCAGCAAGATCAACTATCAGCATCATCCCGCCTGGTTCGCCGAGCACGGCTACGTCTGCCTGGTGCTCGATACCTTGCAGCTATCGGAGATTCCGGGCCTGCATCACGGCACCGCCAACCAGGGTATGTGGTGGTGGCAGACACTCGGCTACACGCCCGCCGGCATCGAATGCTGGAACGCGATGCGCGCCCTCGACTACCTCGAAACGCGCCGCGAGGTTGACAAGAAGCGCTTCGGCGTCACGGGCCGTTCGGGCGGCGGCGCGACCAGCTGGTGGCTGGCGGCGGCCGACGACCGCGTGCAAGCCATCGTGCCGGTGGCGGGCATCGCCGACCTCCAGGCCCACGTGGTCGAGGGTGTGGCCCCGCGCTTTCGTCGGGGGATCGTGTCCGGCCACTGCGATTGCATGTACTTCGTCAACACCTATCGCTGGGACTTTCCACTGGTAGCCGCGCTGGCCGCGCCGCGTCCGCTGCTACTCGGCAACAGCGACGTGGACGACATCTTCCCCGTGCCTGCCTATCGTCGTCTGGCCGACAAGGTCCGGCCCATCTATGCCCTGTACGGAGCGGAGGACAAGTTCCAGTTGCTGGAGACGCAAGGCCCGCACAAGGACACGCCGGAACTGCGGCGCGGCGCGTTCGCCTGGATGAACCGCTGGTTGAAGGACGACCAGGGCGAACCGACCGAGTCCGAACGTCCGCGCCTGTCGCCGCAGCAACTGAAGGTTTTCGACCGGCTGCCCGAGGATGCCGTCAACGCCACCGTCCAGGAGCTGTTCATCAAGCCGGCACGGACGGCATTGCCGAGGTCGCCGGAAGTCGTGCGTGCCTGGTGGCCGGAGCAGAGCAAGGAATGGCAGCGGGAGCTGCGCGAGCGCGTCTTCCGCGGCTGGCCCGGCAAGGCGCCCGAGTTGTCGCAGAGACTGGCGGCCGACGTGAAGCACGAGGGGTTACGACTGCGGGCCTTCGACTTTACCAGCGAGGCGAATATCGAGTTACGTCTCTGGCTGCTGACCGCCGAGAAGACCGAGAAACCCAAACTGGTCGTGCTCACTGCCCTGGACGAAGCAAGCTGGCAAGACTGGCTGACCGAATTCGCGCCGCCCTTCAAGGACGCCCTGCTGCTTCCCGAGGATGCCCGCTACGACGCCGCGAAATTCGAGCGCAACCTGCGCGTCCTGGAGAAGCAGGGCTGGGCGCTGGCCACCCTGACGCCGCGCGGCATCGGGCCGACGCGCTGGGGTCCGCCGCAGCCCAGCGAGCAGAGCAAGAACGGGGAGACCGACATCCATATTCGCCGGCGCTTCGCGCTGCTGGGCCAGACCCTGGACGGGCAGCGCGTCTGGGACGTGCGCCGCGGCCTGGAGGTGCTGCGCCGCGTGGACGAACTGAAGGGCGCGCCGCTCTGGCTGCAAGGCAAGGGCAGCCAGGCGGGCGTCGCGCTTTATGCCGGCCTGTTCGAGCCGGATGTCGCCCGCCTGGACCTCTGGCAGCCGGCGGCATCGCACCGCGATGGCCCGACGTTCCTCAACGTCCGCCGCATCCTCGATATGCCCCAGGCCATGGCGCTGGCGTTCCCGAAGCAGATTCGACTCTACGTGAAGGACGAAGCCGCGGCCCGCCGCGATTGGGACTGGCCGCTCCAGCTGCAAAAGTCGCTGGGCCAGGAATACCTGAAAATCCGCCCGGTCGCCAATTGAAGCGAACCGCGCGGCCGATATGATGGTCGATGCCACTGGCCCGCAACTACCGGCGAGGGGCGCATTCAACCCTTCCTGATGGTTCGGGCCAGTCGTCCGTTATGGCAGGAACTTCGTCCACCTACAGGAGATTGACCATGAGCACCGAGCAGACGCCCGCGCCGGCCACACCGCCCCAGCAGCCCGCCCAGTTTTCCGTGGACACGACCCAGCTCTCGACCGTCTACGCGAACTTCTGCCGGGTCACGGGCACGCCCGAGGAACTGGTCCTCGATTTCGGCCTGAACACGCAGCTGGCTCCCACACCGTCCGAGCCGATCAAGCTGACCCACCGGCTGGTGATGAACTTCTACACCGCCAAGCGACTCCTCGCCGCCCTGCACATGGCGTTGCAGCAGCATGAAGGCGTGTATGGCGTCCTGGAAGTGGACGTCCAGAAACGGGCGCGCACGCCGGGGCGACCGGGCGGGCAGCCGCCCCGCTGAGTAGAATTGCTCCTGCCGCTTGCGGCTTCGCACGGAGTCACCGGCGCGAAGCCGCAAGCGACTTGGGGCCGTCGTCGAGAAACTTTCGTTTGTTAAGAAAACGCTCGGTTTTTGCTTGCCGGTCCCCCTGGCTTGCGTGTATCCTCACTTTCAATCGCCTACCCACCCGACCGGCCTACCTGCCATCACAGCCGGCCGCTCGCCTTGGACATGCCTGCCTGCTCCGGGGTCCAACCATGCCACGCCGCCTTGCACTCCACGGGGGGATTGCAGCCGTCCTGCTCGCGCTGACTCCCACCCTGCACGCACAGGATGCCGAGCCGGTCAACGTCGAGGAACCGGCCAAGATTGCACCGCCATCGTTCCTGAACGATGTGGAACCAATCCTCACGCGCGCCGGCTGCAACCAGGGCGCTTGCCACGGCAAGGGCGCGGGCCAGAACGGTTTCCGCCTGTCGCTGCGCGGCTACGCGCCGGAGTTCGACTACGCCTGGATCACCCGCGAGTTCAGCGGCCGACGCATCAATCCCGCTTCTCCCGAGGCCAGCCTGCTGCTGACCAAGCCGCTCGGCATCGCCCCGCACGAAGGCGGCAAGGTGCTGCACGAGGGCAGCCGGGAATATCGCGTGCTGCTCGACTGGCTGCGCGCCGGCGCACCCGGGCCAGTCAAGAGCGACCCGACGGTCACGCGCCTGGAAGTGCAGCCCGGCAATCGTCTCTTGAAAGTTGGGCAAGAGCAGCAGTTCCAGGTCCGCGCCGAGTACAGCGACGGCCAGGTCCGCGACGTGACCTGGCTGACCAAGTTCGAATCGAACGACGCTGGCATGGTGGATGTGTCGCCGGCCGGGGTGGCCAGGGTGCTGCGGCAGGGCGAGACGGCGATTCGCGCCACGTTCCAGGGACTGGTCTCCGTGGTCATCGTCACCGCCCCGCACGAACAGCCCGTGAAGCCCGAACTGCTGGCGAAGAAGAACAACTTCATCGACGAGCACGTTTTCAACAAGCTCGGCGCGCTCGGCATCGAACCGTCCGAGTTGTCCGGGGATGAAGAGTTCATCCGCCGCGTATTTCTCGACGCCATCGGCACCCTGCCGACGCCGACCGAAGTTCGGGCCTTCTTGGCCGACCAGCGCGCCGACAAGCGAGCGCAGCTGATCGACGACTTGCTGAAGCGACCGGAATTCGTCGATTACTGGGCGCTCCAGCTGGCGGACCTGTTCCAGAACCGCCGGGAGCGCGACCACGACGTGCGCGGCACCAAGGGCGTGCGCTCGTTCCACCAGTGGCTGCGTCAGCAGGTGGCCGCCAATCGACCGTGGAATGAACTGGCCCACGACGTCCTGACCGCGAAGGGCCACACCGGCGAACAGCCCGCGATTGGCTACTACATCGTCGTCGTCGGCGAGAAACGTGAGGCCGAGCAGTCGGAAGTGGTAGCGTCCGTGGCACAGGCGTTCCTGGGCACCCGCATCGGCTGCGCCCAGTGCCATAACCACCCGCTCGAAAAGTACACGCAGGACGATTACTATCACTTCGCCGGCTTCTTCTCGCGCGTCAAGCTGGATCGCAAAGACCCCAAGCAGGGGCCGACCGTCCTGCGCGTCGCCGCCCGCGACCCGAAGCAGGAAAAGAACCCCATTGGCGTCACGCAGCCGCGCACCGGGCAGTTCCTGAAGCCGCAGCCGCTTGACCGCTCGGCCACGCCGGTGGAACCGGGCGACGACCCGCGCGAGAAGCTGGCGGTCTGGATGACCGACCCGAAGAACGAATACTTCAGCGGCGCGATGGTCAACCGCATCTGGCGGCACTACCTCGGCGTCGGCCTGGTGGAGCCGGTGGACGACCTGCGGGCCAGCAACCCGCCGACCAATCCCGAACTCTGGCAAGCGCTGAACCGGGAATTCGTCGGCAAGAACTTCGATCTCCAGAACCTGATGCGCGTCATCCTGAATTCGCGCACCTACCAGCTGACGTCGGCCACGAAGCCGGCCAACGCCGCCGATACCCGCTTCTACTCGCACTACTACGCCCGTCGCTTGCCGGCCGAAGTGTTCAACGACGCCCTCAGCCAGAGCACCGAGATTCCCGAGGGTTATCCCGGCTACCCGCTGGGCGTGCGGGCCATTCAATTGCCCGACCCCGGACTGCGTTCGTACTTCCTGACGATGTTCGGCCGCTCCGAGCGCGTGACCGCGTGCGCCTGCGAGCGTTCGGGCGAGGTGACCATGCCGCAGTTGCTGCACCTGCAAAACGGCCAGACCGTGGTGCAGAAGATTCGCGCCGCCGACGGCCGCCTGGCCAAGCTGCTGAAGAGCAAGCTGACGGATGACCAGATTATCGAGGAACTGTTCCTGGCGACGCTGACCCGCCTGCCTTCGCCGGACACGCTGGCCACGATCAAGAAGAGCCTGGCGGAAGACCAGCGCGAAGAAGTGTTCCGCGATCTGTTCTGGGCGCTGGTGAACTCGAAGGAGTTCGCGTTCAATCATTGAATTCAAGGCGAGCAGCGGGCGTCAGTCCGTTGTTTGAATCGCAAGACCATCGGCAACAGCGGGCTAACGCCCGCCGCTCGCCGGGATCATCAGGAGAGTGAAAATGCTCGACCTGTTCCTGGAACGCCGGACCTCGACCAACTGCGCTGGCGTCTCGCGCCGCGATTTCCTGCGCGTCGGCGCACTCACCGCTTGCGGACTGTCGCTGCCCCAAACGCTTCAGCTCGAAGCCCAGGCCAACGCGCCGAAGGGCAAGAGTGCCAAGCGCTCGGTGATCCTGGTCTACCTCGGCGGCGGCATGTCGCATCACGACACCTTCGACCCCAAGCCGGACGCCACGCCCGAAGTGCGCGGCAATTATGCGACCATCGACACTTGCGTCAGCGGCCTGCGTATCTCGGAAAAGCTGCCGTTGATGGCGCAGGTCATGGATAAGGTGGCGCTCGTCCGTTCGGGCGCGCACAACAACGACCATCACGAAACCGCCACCAACTGGGTGCTGTCGGGCCGCTTCGGCTCGGCCTTCGGCGATTACCCCGCGATGGGTGCGGTCGTGGCCCACGAGACGGGCTTCTCGGGCAAACTGCCGCCCTACGTCTCGGTGCCGCGCAACCCATCGTTCACCTGGGAACTGGGCAAGAGCGCCTACCTGGGTGGCCGGTACGAATCTTTCAAGGCCGGCGATCCGAACGAAGCGAACTACAAGGTGCAGGATCTGGCTCCCGCCGAGGCGATGTCCGCCAAGCGGGTCGAGCGCCGCGAAACTCTGCTGGGCGCGGTCGATAGCCTGGCCCGCCGGGTGGAAGGCAACGACCAGATCAAGACTTACGACGAGTTCCACCAGCGCGCGGCGGCGATGATCCTCTCCAGCGAGGCCCGCACCGCCTTCGCCATCGAGCAGGAAAGCGACCGCACCCGCGACCGCTACGGCCGCACCACCTTTGGCCAGAGCTGTTTGCTGGCCCGCCGTCTGACCGAGCGCGGCGTCCGCTTCGTGACCATCAACTTTGGAGGCTGGGACCACCACGCGAAAATCTGGGACGGGTTGAATGGCAAGCTGCCCGACTTCGACCGCGCGACCTCGTCGCTGGTGACCGACCTGCACGAGCGCGGCCTGCTCGACAACACGCTGCTCGTGGTGATGGGCGAGTTCGGCCGCACGCCAAAGATCAACAAGGATGTGGGCCGCGACCACTGGGGGCCGGCGGCTTCGCTGCTTTTCGCCGGCGCGGGCGTCAAGGGCGGCCTGGTGCTGGGTTCCACCGACAAGGATGGCGCGTATGTCACGCGGCGGCCGGTGTCGCCGGCCGACGTTTGCTACACCGTCTTCGACGTGCTCGGCATCGACCCGCGGAAGATGCTGCAAGCCCCGGACGGCCGGCCGCAGGAGATTCTCGACAAGGGCGAAACGGTCAAGGAACTCTTCTGATTGGCTGTTGCGCCGAGGGACCGCGATGCGCCTCCTGTGCTGTCTGCTGCTGTGCCTGGCCTTGCCGCTGTGCTTCCTATCGTCCGCGCCGTCGCAGGACAAGAAAGGCGACAAGAAGGACACGCCAAAAGTCGTCGTCGTGGTGCCGTTTGGCATTCCGGTCGACAAGAAGCAGACGATCACGGTGCGCGGGCTGAAGCTCGATACCGCCACCGAGCTGCGCTTCGGCGAAACCAAGGTCGAAGCCAAGCTGCTCAAGAAGACCAAGGCCCCGCCGCCCAACAACGGCGATCCGAACAAGCTCGGCGATTCCTTTCTCGAAGTCGAGCTAACGCTGCCGGCGGACCTGGTGCAACCGCACCTCGAGTTCACCATCGTCACGCCCGCGGGTGAAAGCCCGCCGCATAAACTACTGATCGATGCCGAGCCGTTTCCGGTCGCGGAGAAGGAGCCGAACAACGGCTTCAAGCAGGCGCAGGCCGTGACGCTGCCCGTGGTGATCGCGGGGCATGTTGCGCAA
>JAEUIF010000269.1 GCA_016795185.1 Planctomycetia bacterium
CCAGCTTTGCGGTTCCGGTCATCGCGGCCCGCAGAGGACTTGCACCTCCAAGATGCGCAACATGCCTGGCACACACGGCGTGCCTCCCACCCGCGCCCGGTGGGACGCTTTCTGTCCCTGTCCCGACCACAACCAGGACGGCGATCAGAATCCGAGCCTGCGCGTCACGCTGGGCGAGGACGACCGCATCCTCGCCCACTGCCGCGTCGGCTGCACCATCGACGAGGTGGTCGAGGCGCTGGGCCTGGACCTGATCGACCTGTTCGCCCCGGACGGAGAGGAGCCGCGCAATCACCCCGACAACGGCACCGCGCTGCCGCCCGACGACAACCATCGCGGCACGACCTCATCGTCGGCGCGGCCAGACAAGGCCAACGCCGACCTGTGCGACCGTGCCTACTTCCTGCTGCTCAAGCAGCTGCCCCTGGCCGACGAGCATGTGGCCGCCCTGCGCCGCCGTGGCCTATCGGACGTTGAGATTGAGAAGGAACAGTACCGCACGCTCCGCAACACGGATCGGGGCCGCGCCGCGAAGGCCGTCCATCAGGAACTGGGTGACGCGGTTTTCACGGTCCCCGGCTTCGTCGAGGGCGACTTCGGCATCACGCTCCAGGGCGACGCGACCGGCATCGTCGTGCCGGTCCGCGACCTGGAGGGTCACATCGTCGCCCTCAAGGTCCGTCGCGCCGCCGAGCCCAAGTACCTGTACTTGACTGGCGGCAGCGACGGCCCCAGCCCCGGGAGTCCGGTCCACATCCCCCTGAGTGTTCGCGTACCAGCGACGGTCGTGCGCGTCACCGAGGGTGAGCTGAAGGCCAACGTATGCGTCGCCATGGACGACACGCCAACCATCGGCGTGCCCGGTGTGACGCAGTGGCGGTCGGCGCTGCCGGTGCTCAAGGTGATGGGCGCCAAGACCGTCATCATCAGCTTCGACGCACCTGACGTCGAGGCCAAGGCGCCGGTCTTCGAGCAGTTCCAGGCGTTCTACCACGCTCTGGTCAACGAGGGCTACGAGGTCGAAATGGAGGTCTGGACCGATGAATAAGCTCAAAGGCATCGACGACCTGCTCGCCGCCGGGCGCAAGCCGCGCCGGCTCAAGGGCAAGGAGCTGGAGGAGCACCTGGCCAAGGTGCGCGCCAAGTTCATCGACCAGTTTGCCGAGGCACCCGAACCGGCGAAGACGACGCTGGTCCCGCCGCCGGAGCAGCGGCCGGCTTTCCCGGTCGATGTGTTCCCGATCAAAGTGGCGACGTTCGCCCAGCGCGTCGCGGACTCGATGCGCTGCCCGCTCGACTTCCCCGGCTTGGGCATCCTGGTCGTCAGCGGCGCCGCCCGCGCCTTGCAACTCAAGGGCGGCTGGTGGGAGAAGCCCGGCCTGTACGCCGTCATCGTCAACCGGCCCGGCACTACCAAGACGCCCGCGTTGCGGGCCGTGATGACGCCCGTCTACGACAAGCAGGACCAATTGGCCGTGGAGCACAAGGCGGCGCTCAAGCAGTACGAGGACGACCTGGAAGCATACAAGGACGCCAAGCACGACCACGAGGAAGGCGAGCCGCTGCCGGTGCAGCCCGACGAGCCGGCTCCGCTGCGGCACCTGTTCGCCAACGACACGACCGTCGAGAGCCTGGCCGCCAACCTGGCCGAGAACCGCAAGGGTATCTTGCTCTTCCGCGACGAGCTGACCGCCTGGGTGCGTAGCCTCGACCAGTACAAGGTTCGCGGCACCGACCGTCAGTTCTTCTTGTCGACCTGGTCGGGCGAGATGGTCAAGGTGGACCGCAAGTACGCCCACGGCCAGCCGACCATCATCCGCGACCCGTTCGTCAGCGTGCTGGGCGGCATCCAGCCCGACATGCTCACGGAACTTCAGGCCGAAGGCGGCAAGGAGGATGGCTTCATTCATCGTGTGCTGTTCGCCTACCCCGCCGACAGCCAGGCGCAGGAGTGGTCCGACGCGGCGATCAGCGACGAGGACCAGCAGGAATGGAAGCTCGTCCTGAATCGCCTGCTCAACCTGGAGCCGGTCAAGCCGGAGGGCACGTCGGAGCGGCCGAAGCGCCTGGAGTTCAGCGCAGAGGGCAAGGCAGCCTACATCACCTGGCACAACCAGCTGGTCTCCGAGATGAACCAGGCCGACTTCCCCCGCGAGCTGTGGGGGCCGTGCTCGAAGCTCAAGGCGCACTGTGCCCGCTTCGCCCTCATCCTGCACTTGCTTCGTGTTGCGTGCGGCGAGGCCGGCGACGCCCACTGCGAAGGTGAGGTTGATGAACATGACGTTGCCGGCGCGATCAAGCTGTGCGACTACTTCAAGGCCCACAGCCGCCTGGTCTACGGTCCACGGCCTACGCATCACCTCTTCCCCAGGATACCATCGCCGCGAAGGATTTCTTCGAGGAAATCAGTGTCCAGGCCGGCAGCGTACCGTTTCTTGGCGAGGCTCAGTGTGGACGGATGGGCCTGGAGCAGCGACACGGTCA
>JAEUIF010000278.1 GCA_016795185.1 Planctomycetia bacterium
TCCCCTCTCCCCTGGCGGGAGAGGGGTTGGGGGTGAGGGGACGGACTCGGCAACGACTTCCCCCTCATCCCCAACCCCTCTCCCGCCAGGGGAGAGGGGGAATTTGCATGACCACCACCCTGACCGCCGAACCGAGACCCACCGAAGCGCCTGGCGAGCGTCCGCCGGAGGTGCCCGGCCTGGAAGCCGACATCCAGCTGCTCGACGGCCTGCTGGCCGGCACCATCCGGCGGCTGGCGGGTGAAGAAGCGTTTCGGCTGGTCGAGGAGGTGCGCGCCGCCGGGCAAGCACTGCGTGCCAGCCATTCCGTGGAAGCGGCACGCCAGTTGCGCGACAGTTTACAGCAGCACGATTTGCCCTCGCTGCGCACGCTGACCCGTGCGCTCACGCTCTACTTCGACCTGATCAACCTCGCCGAGCAACAGGCACGCGTCCGGGCGCTGCGTTCCCGCACTCGGCAGCTGGCGCCGGAACCGCTGCCCGAAACCCCCGCCGCCGCACTGCGACAGCTACGCGCCCGGGGCTTCACGGCGGATCAAGTGGCGGCCGTGCTGCAACAAGCGCTGATCCGGCCGGTGTTCACCGCCCACCCCAGCGAGGCGCGCCGTCAGACGGTGCTCGAAAAGCTCGAAGCCATCGCGCATCAACTCAGCCGTCTGGAGAGCCGCGATTTGCTGCCCGCCGAGCAGGCCGAGGCCCGCGCCGCCATCGCCGCCGAGGTGGAAGCGTTTTGGGTCACCGACCTGGTGCGCGGCGAACGGCCGAAGGTGCTCGACGAAGTCCGCCACGGCCTCGGCCTGGTCAAGTACACGCTGTTCGAGGCGGTACCGCGCGTCTATCGGGCACTGGAAGAGTCGCTGCGGCAAGTCTACCCGGAACACGCCTGGTCGGTGCCCGCCTTGCTGCGCTTCGGGTCCTGGATCGGCGGCGACCGCGACGGCAACCCGCACGTCACGGCGGCCCTGACCATCAAGGCCGTCCGACTGCACCAGGAAACCATCCTGCGCCACTACCAGGAAGAGATCCACGCACTCGGCCGCCGGCTCAGCATGTCGAATCACTTCCTGCGGCCGGGCGAGGAGTTCGAGCGCTCCTTGGCTGCGGATCGCGAGACGCTGCCCGAAGTCGTGGACGAAGACGATCCCGAACCCTACCGCGCCAAGTGCCGGCTGATCGCCGCCAAACTCCAGCTGACCGTCGAACGCCTGAACACCTTGCAACCCGACTGGAACCGCGAGGAGCCCGAAGCCACGAACGGCGGTTACGCCCGGCCGGAAGATTTGCGCCGCGACCTGGCCGTGCTCGCCGAGGACCTGCACCAGTGCGGCGCTTCCGCGTCGGCTGGCGGCTTCGTCGGCGACCTCTTGCGCAAGACCGAGGTGTTTGGCCTGCACCTCCTGACCCTCGACGTGCGCGAGCACAGCGCCCGTCATGCGCGCGCGCTGGACGAAGTCCTGCGCTGGGCAGGCGTCTGCGACCGCTATCTGAAGATCACGCCCAATCAGCGCTTCGACCTGTTGATCCAGGAGTTTTCGCAAAACCGCCCGCTGCTGCCGATGCACCTGCCCTTCAGCACCGAAACGCGCGACGTGGTGCAGACCTTCCGCGCCATCGCGGCCGTGCTGGAACAGCAGTGCGCCGAGGCCATCGACACCTATATCATCAGCGGCGCGACCGAACCGGCCCACATGCTCGAAGTGCTGCTGCTGGCGCGCGAGGCCCGGCTGTTCCGCCCCACGGACGGCGTCAGCCGCCTGAACGTGGTGCCGTTGCTCGAATCGCTGGAACCGCTGAAGCAAGCGGTACCGATCATCCAGCGGCTGCTGTCCCAGCCGATCTACCGCCAGCACCTGAAACTGCGGGGCAACTTGCAGGAAGTGATGCTGGGCTACTCCGACAGCAGCAAGGAAGCGGGCTTCCTGCAATCCGCCTGGTCGCTCTACCGTGCCCAGCGCGACCTGGGCGACCTGGCGCGGCGCACGGGCGTGACGCTACAAATCTTCCACGGCCGCGGCGGCGCCATCGGCCGCGGCGGCGGGCCGTCCGCCCAGGCGATCCTGGCACAACCGCGCGGCACGCTGAGCGGCCGTATCCGCATGACGGAGCAGGGCGAAGTCATCGCCGACCGCTTCGGCCACCTGGCCATCGCCGCCCGCCATCTCGATCAGGTCCTGAATGCCGTCTTCCTCAGCAGCTTCCCGGAGGAGGAGCAGACCGATCCCGCCTGGGAATGGGCGCTCGACCGCCTGGCGGGCAGCGCCTGTCAGCAGTATCGCAAGCTGGTCTACGACACGCCCGGCTTCATGCAGTACTTCGAGCAGGCCACACCGTTCGCCGAGATCAGCCAGATGAAGATTGCCTCGCGGCCGGCATTTCGCGGCGGCGCGCGGCGCATCGAAGACTTGCGGGCGATTCCCTGGGTGTTCAGCTGGATGCAGAGCCGGCACACGCTTCCGGGCTGGTACGGCCTGGGCAGCGCGGTCAGCGATTTCCTGCGCGACCACGGCGGCGACATCGCCCAGTTGCAGGAGATGTACCGCCGCTGGCCGTTCTGGCGCACCGTCATCGACAACACCCAGATGATCCTGGCCAAGGCCGACCTGACCATCGCCCGACTCTACGCCGATCTCGTCGACGACCCCGCCGTCGCCACCGCCATCTTCCAGAACATTGAGGCCGAGTATCAGCTGACGGTGGACTACATTTGCAAGATCACGTCCCAGGAAGCGCTGCTCGACAACTTCCCCGTCCTGAAGCAATCCATCGCCCGCCGCAACCCCTACGTCGATCCGCTGAGCTTCGTCCAGCTGGTCATTCTCCAGCGCCTGCGCGCCGGCGACGGCTCCGAAACTGACCTGTTGACCGCCGGCCTGGAGAGCATCAATGGCATTGCGTCGGGGCTGAAGAACACGGGTTGAAAAGGGCAGTGAATGCGCGGTCGATGGTCGATAGACCCGACAGTGCCCGATGTTTGCCGCCCACTAGCCCGTCGGATTCTGCTCCCCGGCACCCAGGTGGGCCAGCACCAGGCGGATATCGTCGTAAGGAATCTGTTCCCCCAGCGCGACGTAGATCGGTTTGAGCCGCTCCACACCGACGCGACGGGCCGCCGCCGTCACGCGCTGCACCACATCGTCGGGCAGCCAGGGCGCGAGCGAAGCCGGTCGGGCACTGGCGATGTAGTCGCACAGGAAACCGCTAACCCGCTTGGGGGTCCATTCGGTCTGCTCGGCCACCTGCTCGATGCTCGCGCCGCGCCGGAATAACTCGAAGGCCCGGGCGCGGTCCTGGGTGGTCTTCGGCCGCTCACTGCGCGCCTTCTCCCCCTGGACCGGCCCTGGTGCGTTGTCCATCGACAGATCGCGGCGCAGGCAGTGTTCGGCGATGAGCTGCATCAGCGCTGCGCCATGCTCCTTCAGCTTGACCTCGCCGATGCCGTACACCAGGCGCAAGCCCGGCAGGCCCGACGGCCGCACCCGCGCCAGTTCGCGCAGCGTGGCGTCGCTGAAAATCTGAAACGCGGCGACGCCGCGCTGTGCCGCCACCTGCCGCCGCCAGACGCTCAGCGACTCGAACAACTCACGGTCCACGCCTTCCCAGGCGGCCTGTTCGGCCTGCGATTTCGCCGGCGCGCCTTCCTTTCGCCGCTGCATGGGCTGGAACAGCTTTACGTCGCGTTTGCCTTTCATCGCTTCCCACGACGCCGCGTTCAGCTTCAGCACCGGATACTCGTCGCCCGCTTGCAGCAGCAGTCCCTGGGAGAGCAGTTGCCTGATCCAGTCCTGGATGACCGGCAAGGTGTGCTCTTTCAGCAAGCCATAGGTGCTCAGCTGGTCGTGGCCGTGCCGGGCGATGGCCTCGCCCGCGCCGCCACGCAGCACCTGGGCGACGTGATTGATGCCGAAAGACTCCTTCACCCGTGCCACGCACGACAGAATCTTCTGCGCCAGCACGGTGGCTTCGGGCGTCGTTTCGCGGTCGCCCAGGCAGATGTCGCAGGCCAGGCAGGTGTCAGCGGGGAACTTCTGGCCGAAGTATTGCACCAGCGCCCGGTGCCGGCAAACCGTGCCCGTGGCGTAGCGCTGCATGTCGCGCAAATGCTGCATGGCGCTGGCGACGTACTGCTCGTCGGCCTGGCCTTCCTCGGCGGACTTCTCGATGAGGAACTTCCACAGCATGAAGTCGCTGCCGGAGTGCAGCAGCACGCATTCGGCTTCCAGGCCGTCGCGGCCGGCGCGGCCGGTCTCCTGCTGGTAGTGCTCCAGCGACTTGGGCATGCCGGTGTGCAGCACGAAGCGGATGTTCGAGCGGTCAATGCCCATGCCGAAGGCAACCGTCGCCACGATCAGGTTGCAGTGCTCCTGCACGAAGGCGTCCTGCGCCGCCTTGCGGTCCTCCGGCGACATGCCCGCGTGGTAAGGCCGGGCGTCGATGCCCTGGGCTTTCAGGTCGGCGGTCAGTTCGTCCACGTCCTTGCGGCGGATGCAGTAGATGATGCCCGGTTCATTCGGGTGCCGTTTCAGGACTTCGAGCACCTGCGCATTTAGCTCGAAGCGCGGCGTGACACGGTACGCCAGGTTCGGCCGGTCGAAGCTGCCGACCAGCACTTCGGGGTTCTCGAGGCGCAGCTGCTGACAAATATCCTGCCGTACGCGCTCGGTGGCGGTCGCCGTGTAGGCATGGACGGCCGCGCCGGGGAACCAGTCCTTGAGCTGATTGAGCTGCCGGTACTCAGGCCGGAAATCGTGGCCCCAGTGGCTGATGCAATGGGCCTCGTCAATGGCGAAGTTCTTGACGTCGATCTGCCGCAGCAGCGCCTGAAAATTGGGCGTCACCAGTCGTTCGGGCGACACGAACAGCAACCGGATCGCACCCTGGCGAATGTCCATCTCGTAAGCGAAGCGTTCCTCGGCGGTCTGCGAGCTGTCGATCTGGATGGCAGGCACCTGGCATTCGTGCAGGCCGTCCACCTGGTCTTTCATCAGGGCGATCAGCGGCGAGACGACGACCGTGGTATCGCCGCGCAGCACCGCCGGCGCCTGGTAGCACAGCGACTTGCCGCCGCCGGTGGGCAGCACGACGAGGGAATCCCGGCCGTCGAGCACGGCGCGCATCGCCGGTTCCTGGAGCGGGCGCAGCGTGCGGAAGCCCCAGTATTTCTCGATGACTTGCTTGAGTCCGTCGAAGGACATGGGCGGCCCTGAATCCGTGGCGAAAAACGGCGGAATTCATCGGATTGTAGCGGTCGCGACGCGGGATCGCAACCGCGTTGACAGGACGGTGGGGAAGGCGGACAATGACAGTGTTCGACGTAGCGTTCCGAGGATCATCCGATGTCGATTGCCGCCGCGCCGGTCGCGCTCACCGCGCCGCTCAGCCCAAGCTTCGCGTTGCCGCCGCCGCACCTACCGATGCGCCGCTTCACGGTGGCGGAGTACCATCAGCTCATTCAGCTGGGCGTGTTGACGGAGAACGACCGCGTTGAACTCCTGGAAGGATGGCTTGTCCACAAGATGCCCCACAATCCACCACACGATGGCACGATCCAGGTGGCGAATGAGTCATTGATTGGTCGATTGCCGGCCGGATGGAAAACCCGCATCCAATCATCGATCACGACCGCCGACAGCGAGCCCGAGCCCGACATTACCGTGGTCCGAGGTGATGCACGTACCTACCTGTTGCGACACCCTGGACCGTCGGACATCGGCACGCTGATCGAAGTCGCCGATTCGACGCTCCATCTGGATCGCGGTGACAAGGCTCGCCTCTACGCGCGGGCCGGCATCGTGATCTACTGGATCATCAACCTGGTGGATCGCCAGGTCGAGGTCTACACCGATCCCACTGGGCCGGATGCCGCGCCGCGGTATCGGCAGCGCCAGGACTACCCCGAAACCGCGTCCGTGCCGCTGGTGCTGGACGGCCAGCAGCTGACTTTGATTCCCGTGCGCGACCTGCTGCCCTGAGCCTTCCGGTCACTTTCTTTCCGAACAGATTCACCGCTTCCGGCGTAAACCAGGGCAGACCGATTCGCCCAGGCAATAACCGCCAGTGACGACGTTCGACACGCGAAATTCATTTGCCCGGTTTCCCAACCCTTTTCATAATTGAGTGCCATCGGCGACCGCGTTCACCGCTGTCGATGCGGCGGTCCACGTCGTGCGCACCCCTCGGTAGGAGCCTGTGTTTCCCATGAAAAAAGGCGAAAAGCCTCAGTTCTCGGCACAATGGTGGAAGACCAGCAAGGGCTCGACGGTCAAGGATGCCGGCCTGGAAAAGGCGCTGGAAGCGTATGAGAAGGCCCAGACCTGGCTGAAATTCACGAAGAACACCTCCACGTTCGATGGGGCCCGCAAGGCCCTGCTCGCTCTGGAACCGGTGGTCAAGAAGCAAATCGCCGCTTGCACCGCGGTCGTGCATGCGGAAACCATCGACGTCCTCAAGCGCTTTCCGCCGGAGATCGTCAAGGAGCGCGCCAGGCTGGAGGCGGATGCCGCCGAGTTCGACAAGAACGTGGCCTGGGTCGAGCAGAACTTCGAGATGCTCACGAAGGCCATCGCGGCCATCGACAAGAAACTCCGCGCCGCGCTCGCCGACGTCGATAAGCGTGTCGTCGATTTCCCGGCGGCCTGCAAGAAGGGCAAGGGCAAGCAGGCCAAAAAGGACCTCGCGAGCCAGAACGACGTGCTCGAAGACTTGCGGCAGCGGTTTGTCGAAAAAGACGACAACGTGGAGGAGATGAAGAAGGAGCAGAAGGAACTCGGCGTGGAGGGCCTGACGCGCGTTGACTGGCGCGAACCGCGGGCGCAGTGCAGCAACGCGATGCGGGACTGCGATGCCCGGCTGAACGCGATCCGCAAGACGCTCGCCGAGTTCAGCGACTCGGACCTGGAAATGCTCAGCACGTCCTACCTCAAAAAGCTCAAGCAGTTGACCCAGGCCGCCGTGCGGCTGGAAGGGGATGTCAACAGCGCCCTGGGCGCGGCGCGGGCGGAAGTCAAGAACCTGAGCAAGATCCCGGATGAGAAGACGGCCGCCAAGCGACTCGCCGACATC
>JAEUIF010000283.1 GCA_016795185.1 Planctomycetia bacterium
CTACGGTCAAAACGACAAGCCGGCGGCTTCCGCGATCGGAAACCACCGGCTTGGGTATTGCGGTGCGAAGCCGCAAGCGGCTGGGGAAGTTACAGCAACTCGGTAACCGGCTCGCGGTCTTCGAGGATGTGCATCGGGCGGCCGCTGCCGCTGTTGAAGGTCTGCGAAGCGTCGATGCCCATCGCGCGGTAGATGGTGCTGAGCACCTGCGGGACGCGGTACGGGCGGTCCTTGGCGTACTCGCCGCGGGCGCTGGTGCTGCCGATGGCTTGCCCCATCTTCAGACCGCCGCCGGCGATGAAGCCGGACATGACCGGGCCCCAGTGGTCGCGGCCGCCGTCGCTGGTGTTGATCTTCGGGGTACGGCCGAACTCGCCCCAGCAGACCGTGATGACGTCGTCTTCCATGCCGCGATCGTGCAGGTCCTGGATCAGATTGGCCAGGCCACGGTCGAGCATCGGCAACTGGTTGCGCAGCGTCTTGAAGTTGCTGCTGTGCGTGTCCCAACCACCGTAGGCCAGGGTGACGCAGCCGACGCCGGCTTCCACCAAGCGGCGCGCGGTCAGGAACTGCTCGACGCCCTTGTAGCGGTCGCGGGTGCGCGGCTCTTCGCGGGTCAGGTCGAGGGCCTTGCGAACGGTGCCGGACGAAACCATGTCGAAGGCGCGGGTCGTGAACGAATCCATGCCCTGCATGGTGCCGGAAGCGTCGATATCGCGACGGATGGCGTCGAAGTTCGACAGCAGGTTGCGGCGCTCGTCGCTGCGGTCGTTGGTGATGCCATTGGCCAGCCGCAGGTTTTGCAGGCCGGGACCGTCCGGCGTGAAGGGCCGGTGCTGAATGCCCAGGTAAGCCGGCTCGGTGCCCATCGACATGCCGCGCATGCTGACGAAGGGCGGGACATCGCTGGTCGAACGGTCGCGCAGCTTGGACACCACGGAGCCGAACGACGGGTGCGGCGACACGCGGTTGGTGTTCTCGGTGAAGCCGGTCATCACCAGCGAGTCGGAATGCTCATCGACGGAGAGCACCGAGCGGATGACGGCCATCTTGTCCCACATGGCGGCTTGCTGCGGGAAGTATTCGCTGATCTGCACGCCAGGGACGTTGGTCGCGATCGGCTTGAACTCGCCCTTGAACTCGGCCGGAGCCTCGGGCTTCAAGTCGTACATATCCATGTGCGACGGACCGCCCGGCAGGTAAATCATGATGGCCGACTTGTTCTTGGTCGGCGCGGCAGCGGCGGCCTTGGCGCGCAGCATGCCGGACAGGCTCAGACCCGCGCCAAACGCGCCGATCTTCAGGAAGTTGCGCCGAGACAGACCGTCGCAGTAGCGCTGTGCAGCGCCCCAGAACGTCAACATGGTGGGACCCCCCAATAGCGGAATGTGGCAGGCAGGTGGGACGAACTAGCAGGCGATGATGTTTATACCCCTTCCCTACAACCCGTGCAATCGAAAAGATGAAAAAAAGATTAGAAGTCCTCAGAATTGCCCCCAGAGGTCTGACAAGTGGGGTCAAAATGCAGTCTGTCATCTGAAAATTCAGTCGCCGCGCGATCAGCGCTCCGGTTCCAGCGCAAAGAACAGGTCGAGCAGGTTCCAGCTGAAACATAGGTCGCGCACGGCGTCATCGTGGACGGTGGCGACGCTCAACAACGGTGCCCCGGTCCCCGTGGTCAGTCGTTTGACTCGTTGAACGTAGGTGCGTTTGGAGGTCCATTCGGTCATTACCTGGCCCAGCGCGCAGAGGTCATCGTCGTAGTCCGTGGTTCCGGCGATGAGCAGGTTACCGCCGTCGGGCACGGGCAGTACGTGGCTGCCCCAGAGAAAATCGCTGCCCGTGCCGCCGATGAGCAGATCGCGGCCCAGTCCGCCGTACAGCAAGTCGTCGCCCGCGCCGCCGATGAGCACGTCGTGGCCCCGGCCGCCGAACAGCACATCGTTGCCGTCGTCGCCGTACAAGTAGGCGCTGCGGCTGATGCGCGAACTCACCGTAATGCGGTCGTCGCCGTCCAGGCCGTGGACGATTAGCTTGCCGGTCGGCTGGAACGGTAGCGACTTCACGCCATTGATGCTGACGATGAAGCGCTTCGTACCCGACGGGAGGATGTCGATGACATCGTTGCCGTTCGTGCCGTAGACGGCCAGTACGGTCAGCTTCGGGTTGCACGGATCGGCTTCCAGTCGGACGACGCCGGTCGGCCAGGCGACTACTACCTGCATCTGGGCCGTGGCAACCCCGCCATCCTGGTCGCTGACGGTCGCTTGCACCGTGTAAACTCCCGGCGCATTGAAGCGATGCGTCACTTCGTAGGGAGTGCCGGCCGAGGCCGCCGGCAAGCCCGTGCCATCGCCGAAGTCCCAGGCGATGACAGGCCGGTCGAACTTGCCCAGGTCGCTAAACTCGGCAGTGAAGACGACGGGCACCTGAGTCAGCGCCGTGGACGCGCCTTTCAGCACGAGGGTCGGCTCGGCGTTACTCACCTCGACGTGCAAGTTGTGGGTGGTCGAAGCGGCGCTGCCGTTGCTGCGCTCGACTGCCGTGGCGCTGACGGTCAGGCCGAAGCTGGCTTCGTCCGGGACCGTGATCGTCAAACCGACGAGTTGCGCGGCGGTCAACGAGAATCGGCCGCCGCCGAGGTTCGTGCCCGCGGACAGCACCGCGCTGGCGGGCACTCCCTCGATAACCAGCGATAGCCCCTCGGAACCATCCACATCGACCAGGGAAGCGGCGATGTTGAGCGCGATGGCCTCGCCCTCCAGTCCGGTGGCGTCGCTGACGGTCAGCGATGGCGCGTCGGCCACGGCCTGCACGACAATGGTGAAGGTTAGCGGGGGCGAGGTGTTTAGCCCACCGTTGGCCATGCCGCCGCTATCGCGGACGACGACCTGGAAGGTCGCCTGGCCAAAGTCATGGGCGGCCGCGGTGTAGCTCAGCGTGCCATCGTTTGCCACGCTCGGCCCAACGGCGAATAAACTCGGATTGCTGACGTTGCTGACGAGATACGTGGCGGTCTGGCCAATTTCGTTGGCCGCGCCCGGATCGAACGTCGCCCAGCCAGTGATGACCTGCGGCCCGGCGTCCTCCTCGATGGCCGGCGGGTTGCTGGCCGTGAAACTCGGCGCGTCGTTGACCGACCGCACAGAGATAGTGAAGGTTTGCGTCGCCGAGGTATTCTGCCCGCCATTGGCCGTGCCGCCGCTGTCGCGCACCTGCACCGCAAACGTGGACGTGCCGAAGGCATCGACGGCCGGGGTGTAGCGCAGCGTGCCGTCCGCCGATACGGTCGGGGCTGCCGCGAACAGTGCCAGATTGCTGATGTTGCTGATGAGGTATGTCGCCGTCTGGCCACTCTCGTTGGCCGCGCCCGGATCGAACGTCGCCCAGCCGCCTATGACCTGGCGCCCAGCATCTTCGTTGACCACCGGCGGGTTGCTGGCTGTGAAGTCGGGCCGATTGTTGACCGGATTGACCGTAATGGAGAAAGTCTGAGTAGTCGAGGTATTCTGGCCACCGTTCTGCTGGCCGCCGTTGTCGCGCACCTGGACGCGGAACGTGGATGTGCCGAAGGCATTGGCGGCGGGCGTGTACGTCAGGGTGCCGTCCGCCGCCACGCTCGGTGCGACGGCGAACAAGCCCGGATTGCTGATGTTGCTGATGAGGTAGGTCGCCGTCTGGTGGCTTTCGTTGGGCGGCCCGGGACTGAACGTCGCCCAGTTGGCAATACTCTGCGGGCCGGCGTCCTCGTTGACGGCTGGCGGATTGCTCGCCGTGAAACTGGGCGGATCGTTGACCGGGGCGATGTTGACGGTCGCGGTCGCCGTCGCCGTGCCGCCCCGGCCGTCCGAAACCTGATAGACGAAGGACGTCAGACCCCAAAAATCCGCTTGTGGCCGGAAGGAAACCGCGCCGTTGGTTCCTACCAGCAGCAGTTCAAACGCGGCCGTGTCGTAGCTGACCAGGCTGGCCGTCAGCGGGTCGCCGTCCACGTCGTAGTCGTTCGCCAGCACGCCGACGCCGGGGCCGATGGAGGTGTTGTACCCTTCGATGCCGGAGAAGGAATCGTTGCGCGCCACCGGCGGATCGTTGACGGAGGTCACGTTCAGGGTGACGGTCGCGGCCGCCGGCGCGCCGGCGGCGTCTTCGACCGTGTAAATGAAGCTGTCCGTGCCGTGGAAATCGGCCTGCGGCGTGTACGTGAACGAACCGTCGACCGGGTTGAAGGTGAAGCTGGCGGCGAAGCTCGGCGGGGCGAAGCCGGTGATCGCGCTGACGCCCTGATCGTTGGCGAGTACGCCGGTCGCGGCCGGGACGGTCAGGGTGGTGTCCTCATCCAGCGTGTAGGCGTCGTCGTTCGCGCTCAGCGGCGGGCTGATTGCGAGTGCCCGAGAAAACTCGGAAGTGTTGCCGTTCGGATCGGTCGCGGTGGCGCTGAGTTGCAGTTGCCCGACGGGCGCGGCCGGCAGGACGGCCTGGAAACTGACGGAACCCGTAGCGTCGCTGACGACATTGAGGAAGCCCAGGTAGGTTTGCCCTTCGCCGTAGCCGCTGGAATGGGCGGCAGCGCTGGCGAAGAACTCGACGCGGAAGGTCGCGTCGGCGGTGCTGTGCAGGCTACCGGCCACGGTCAGGCCGTTGGCGGTGATCGTGGCCGAGGCCAGTTCCGGAAAGTTCTGGGACAGGTTCGGGCCGCCGTCGCTGTCGTCCGCATCGTTGGCCGTGACGCCGCTCGCGGCCAGATCGATGCCGAGCCGGCCGTTGCCGTAAATGCTGTTGCCCAGCACGAGGTTGCCGGTCCCGCCCGACCATAACCAGACGCCGCGATTGATGCTGCCGGCGATGATGTTGCCCGCGCCCGGCCCGGTGCCGCCAATCCGGTTGTTGCTGGCGTCCTGGATCAAGATGCCCGTGCTGTTGGGCAGGATCGCGCTGCCGTCGGCGCTGAGGCCGATGTAGTTGCCGCCGACCGCGTTGCCCGTGGCGGATGCACCCCCGATCATGATGCCGTAGTTGCCCGCGCCCGCGATGACGTTGCGCGCTGCCAGCGTCGTGCCGCCCACGCGATTGTAGGCGCCGCTGATCTGGATGTTCGTCCAGTTCCCGTGGGCTGCCGTCCCGTTGCTGTTCGTGCCGAAGTAGTTGCCGGCGATCGTGTTGTAGGCCCCGCCCACGCCGATGCCGAGCACCGCGTTACCCGAGATGACGTTGCGTTCGCTGTCGTCCTGTTGGCCGTCGGCGTTGGTGCCGATGAGGTTGTAGTTCGAGCTGCCGGTGATCGAGATGCCGTGATCGTTGCCGACGAAGTGATTGCCGTAAATCCACGCCTGGCCGGGCGGCAAGACGGTGATGCCGACGCCGTTGCCGCCACCGAAGTCCTGGAACCGTAGACCGCGCACCTCCACGTTGGCCGCGTAGAAGGTCAACCCGGACGCGCGACTGAGGCTGGTGCCGTCGAGGACGATCAACGGCGAGCCCGCGTAGCCCGTGCCGCCCTGGCTCCAGCCGTCGATTTGCACCGCCTCGGTGATCAGGGGCAGCTGACTGGTGGGCTGAATGGACTGGGTATCGCCGACTGTCCCAATCCGAAAATCGATGATGTCGGCCCCCGCCGCCGCATTGGCGTCCAGGATCGCCTGCCGCAGTGAACCGGCCCCCGCGTCCGCGACCGTCGTCACCGTGAAGGTTGCGGGCAGGGTGCGGTCTTCCAGGGCTTCCATGCCAGGGCGGATCGACCGAATTCGCCGCGCGGGCCGACAGGTTGCTTCCCGATTCCGGAACCACCGCGAAAGCCAGCTGGCGCTCATGGAAGTGCTTCCCCAATCATGAGAGAAATGGAGACGACGGCCGGGTCGTCGTCCTTCGGCCTTCCAGATCGTGCGAGGTGTGACAGGATTATTCGGCGGGAGGGCGCCGCGCAAAATTCCGCCGCGCGAATCCAGCGGTTTTCCTTGCTTTGAGGCAAATCTTGCCTTAGCCTTGGGCAGGTTGCCCTGGATTGCACCTTCCCGAAAACGCGCAGCGCCCTACAAATAGGAATGATCGTTACGACGCCTAACGCACCATCGACCTAACAACCAGGAAGTGACGCCGTGAGCGACCTCAACTTCGCGGAAGCCCTGAAGCAAGAATTGCGCAACCGGGGCGTGAGCTTCGATCAGGGTGAACTGCTGGAATTCGTCGAGGATGTGTGGACCGGCGTGAAGCGGAACCCGGACGTCAGCGTCTGGGCGGATCGCTTTGCCAACGGTGTCACCTGCGCGGGCGTTTGATACACCCAGTTCCCTTCGGCAGTCATCGTCCCCGCGCGTTTCGCGCGGGGCGTTTTGTTTGCTGCCCTGCCTGAAGCAGCCGCAATCGAGTACGGTTGCGACCCATCGAACCAAAAGTTTCCGTTTGGCGCGCGGTGGCAAAACCCCAATGTTTTGCCACCGCGCGCTAATTGCCTCCTGGCACACTTTGGCAAAAACCCCAGTGTTTTGCCACTCCGTGCCAAACCGCCGCTGATCCCCGACTAGCCTTGAACCACCGCACCCCGGTTTGGCAAACTCAAGTCACCACTTGCAGTATGCCTTCCTGTCGGGCGAGCACTCGGCCCAGCTACTTGCTCTCATCGAGGACCGC
>JAEUIF010000300.1 GCA_016795185.1 Planctomycetia bacterium
CAGGCTGGCGAACCTGGCGCGGAAGGTGCATACTGTCTTCATGGCCTCCGCTTGCTGAGACTGCTGGTCACAATCATCTGGGAAAGTCGGATGCCTGTTTTCATCCTCCACGGGTTGCGGGCGGAGCCCGCGTTAAGACTTAAAAATACCTTCAAATGGCTGGCTGGAAAGCCTGACCTACGGAGTCGCGCTAGCGCAGGCTGATGCAATCCAGACCCCAACCGAAACGCGGCGCCACCGCACGGTCGTTCGCACCGACCACCTGAACGCGCAGCAGAGCGGGGCCGCGGCGCAGGGCGACCGTGCCCAGCTCGATTGGCCCGGTGTTGACGGTCTGCGTCGGATGGAAGAGGTCAATCCGGCCACCAATTGGCTGGCCTTGCAGATCGAACTGTATGATGCCGTGGCTGGGCGCCTTGGTGAGACAGGCCGTCACCGTGATACGGCGGTCGCTCTGAGCATTGAATTCGAGGTCGAGCCAGTCGCCGACCTGCGTGAGCTGGGCTTGCAGCTGGGCATTGCCGCGCCACCAGCTGCCGGCCACCGACCGCATGTCCTGGGGACCGGACGGGAATTCCCGGCTCTTGCCGACGACCTTCAGCGCTTCGCCTTCCAGCACCTGGCCGGGCAGGAAGTCGAGCAGGCTGCGCAGTCCGAAGGCGGCTTCCAGGTCGGGCGACAGCTGCGGCTGCACGCCCAGGGTCCAGCCGTTGCGTCCGCCAACCTTGAGCAGCAGGCGGTTGATGCCTGGCTGTAAGTCGAGCTGGGCCGTGGGTTCCTGGTTCTGCGGGTACGTGAGGCTGAGCACCTGCTTGCCATTGAGCCAGACTTTCAGCCAGTCTTGCCCAGCGAAGCGCACTGGCAGCGTCTGCGCCGTCCGTACCTCGATCGGATAGTAGAAATAGACGCAAGCATTTTGCGTGTCCGCGAACAGCGTGCGCGACTGCACGCGCGGCCCGACTGGGAAGTTCAGATACTCCTTCCAGCCGACCACCTTGCCGTCCTTGCCGGGATAACTCTTGGCGAGGTCGATCTCCTGCTCCGGCTGGTAGACGGCATGAAAACCCGCGCCGCGCGCATCGTCGAACGGGCCGATGAAGTGCCATTTGCCGTGCAGGGTGGGGCGGCCGTTGGCTTCCAGCGTGGCGAGCGTCGTTTCGTCGCGACTGTTCTTCTTCACGTATTCAAACGTGGTGGGAGTCAGCGCGGCCGAGGTGGGGTTCGGTGCCCTGCCTTCGCCCGCCAGCAGCCAGACCAGCAACAGCAGCACCAGGCAACTGCCTCCGGCGACGGCAGCGCCGCCGGCCAGCCAGAGCGGCCGTTGTCGGGCCAGCGCGACCGAGTGCTTCGCCACTTCACTCAGTCGAGCGGACAAGGTCCGTGAAGCCAACGCCTGGTCGTGCAAGGCTTGCACGTCGATGCCTTCCGCCAGTGGCACGGTCTCGGCCGGCAGCGCAGTGACCACCTTTCCGGAAGGCATGGCCGGTACGCGCGTCGACCGACCTGGCGGTGGAGCGGCGGCTTGCACTTGTTGACGGGCCGCCAGCGCCTCCGCCAGCTCGCGCGGCGTCTGGAAACGGTCTTCGGGACGCTTGGCCAGCAGACGACGCACCACCGCGGCGACATGCGGCGGCACGTCCGGACGCAACTTTTCGATCGGTTCGGGCTGATCCATCACATGCTTGAGCAGCTTCTCCGCCAGCGCGCCGGTGGGAAACGGCGGGCGGCCCGTCAGCAGAAAGTAGAGCGTGCAGCCGAGACTATAGAGGTCCGAGCGAATGTCCACGGTCTGGGCATGCCGGGCCTGTTCGGGCGAAATGTAGTCGGGTGTGCCCATGACCGCGCCTTCCTGCGTCAAGGCGGCGGTGTCCTCGCCGCTGTCGGTCGCGCGGGCCAGCCCCATGTCGAGAATCTTGACGATTGGGTCGGCGAACTGGGTGCCGTTGCCGCTGCTGCTGGCGACCAGCAAGTTGTGCGGTTTGATGTCGCGATGCACCAGGCCGCGCTCGTGGGCATGCTGAAGCCCCAGCGCCGCCTGCCGGATGTACTCGCACGCCTGCGCCACCGGCAGCGGTCCCGATTTCTGGACCAGCCGGGCCAGGTCGATGCCTTCCACGTACTCCATCACCAGAATGTGGGAGTCGCCCGCCTGGAAAGTATCGAGCGCATAGACGACGTTCGGATGCGCCAGCCGGGCGGCGGCGCGCACTTCCTGATAAAAGCGCTGCACGGTGGTCGGGTTGGCCAGCCGGTCCTTGCGAATTTTCTTGAGGGCCACCATGCGGTCCATGGTTGCGTGGTGGGCTTTGAAGACCTCGCCCATGCCGCCTTCGCCGAGCCGTTCGAGGACGACGTATGGCCCCAGCAGCAATTCGTTGGCCCGACCCTGGAGGAGCCGGTTCACCTGGTAGGGCGAGAGCCAGCCACGGCGGAGCAGTTCCTGGGCGAGCGCCCGGGGTTCCGGAAACTGAGCGCGGAGCACGCGGGCGACTTCCTCGCGCTGCCGGGGACTCAGCAGCGGAGAAGCGGCGAGAGTATCGAGCAAGGCGGTGGTGGCCATCGGCGTTCCTGGGGAGAGGCGGCAGAGCCAAGCTGACGATGATACGCGCTCGGCTGGATAATGTAAACCGTCCACCAGTCGCGAAACGGCAGTTCCGTGGGGCGGGCAGCGCGGCAGGGGCTGCGGACTTCCGAAACGCGGGCTGCGGCCACGCCGCACTTTTTCACTGCGGCGCGAAAACTGCGCGCCGCTGCCTGTATTCTGGAATCCCCAGTTCAAGGAAAGGTCCGACAGACAGCAGTTCGGGCGAAGATTCAGGCGTGCAGTTCCACCACATCCTGGTCGTGCAGCACATGGTCGCGCGGCACCGCCTGCCCGTCGAAGACGCCGGTGCCCCAGACCTTCGCGGTCTTCAGCGTTTCGCCGAGTTCGCGATGCACCTGCGTGGCCAGGTCCACCACCGTGCTGCCGATGGGCAGCGTGTACGGCGAGGTCTTGTCCGCCGGCTTGCCCGGCTTCTTC
>JAEUIF010000314.1 GCA_016795185.1 Planctomycetia bacterium
GACCCGCCGCCTGCAAGGCCAGAACGTCTTGGACTACTTGCACGCTGCCCTCCGCGCTCATCGCACTGGCCAACCTTGTCCTCAACTGCTGCCAACAGAGTGAACGGTTACGAAACTGGAAGGACTGGCCGCGACCATGAAGGACGACCTAGGCGTCGTCGGCCCCGGTCCCGGTTGCCGTGACCTCGGCAAGGTCAAGGACGCCCGGCCGCTCATCGACAACGACGGCAAGATACGGCCCAGCTTTGAACCCAAGAAGTAGGAACTCCACGAGAGCTGACTCATGAGAACTTACACACTCGCCATCGCGCTGGTGGTCGTGTTGGTCACGCTGGCCGCGGCGCCTACCGCGGATGCTCCGGCCAAACCGAACGTGCTGTTCCTGTTCGCCGACGACCAGCGTGCGGACACCATCGCGGCGCTCGGCAACCCGATGATCCAGACGCCCAACCTCGACCGGCTGGTGAAACGGGGTGTCGCTTTCGATCGGGCCTACATGCAGGGTGGACTGCAAGGCGCGACGTGTGTACCCTCGCGGGCCATGTTGCTGTCGGGCCAGTCGTTGTTCCGTATCGACGAGAAGCTAAAACGCGACCAGACCTGGCGGAATGCCTTCGGAAAAGCCGGTTACACGACCTTCATGACCGGCAAGTGGCACAACAGTCCCGATTCGATCGCGGCCAGCTTCCAGATTGCCCGGTCGATCTTCGCGGGCGGCATGACCAACCCGATGCAAGCGAAGCTCAGCGACATGATCGACGGCAAGCTCGGCAAGCCCCTGGTCGCGCCGAAGCATGCCTGCGCGGCCTTCGCAGACGAAGCCATTCGCTTTCTCAAGGACCACCAGAGCGGACCGTTCTTCTGTTACGTTCCGTTCGATGCGCCGCACGACCCGCATATCGTTCCCGATGACTTCCCGATCCGCTACGATGCTGCCAAGATGCCCCTCCCGCCCAACTTCCTGCCGCAACATCCCTGGAACAACGGCGAAATGGAGAACCGCGACGAGCAACTTCTTCCGTGGCCGCGGACTCCCGAGAAGGTCCGCGAGATGACTGCCGACTACAGCCGCTACATCTCGTATCTCGACGCGCAGATCGGTCGGATACTGTATGCCCTGGACGCTTCGCCCCACGCCAGGAACACTATCGTCGTCTTCGCCCCTGACTCCGGAGTCGCACGCGGCAGCCATGGTTTGATCGGCAAGCAGAACGTCTACGAACACTCGATGCGGGTGCCGCTCCTCATCGCCGGACCCGGCATCCCGGCAGGCAAACGCACCGACGCCATGTGCTACCTGTTTGATGTGCTGCCGACCCTCGGCAAGCTGTGTGGTGTGCCCGCCCCGAAGTCCAGCGAAGGGATCGAGTTCACGGCCTCGTTGAACGACCCAACGAAGCCCGCGCGGCCGCAGTTGCTGTTGGCCTACCGCAACGTCCAGTTATGGGCGGGCCCGACCTGATCGAGGTCCACACGCGGGGATTGGCAGACAAGGAGTGGAAGGAACTCAAGGTCGCTGGTTCGGCCGTGGCCGGACGCGAACTGGCCTACCTGCCCAGATGCGATTCCTTGCTGCTGCTCTCGCGCGATCGCTTGTTCACCCTGGATCTGGCGACCAACACCTGGCGCGAACTGGACGTGGCCATGCCCAAGGGGGTCTACGGCACGGAGGCGGCCATGGTCTACGACCCGAAACATGACGTCGGCGTCCTGCTGCTGCCGAGTCGGTTCAGTGGTCCTCTACAGACCAACTTGTTCCGACTCGATCCAAAATCGGCCAAGTACAAGGTCGACTCGGTGCCGCCGGAAAAGTGATCCCCTGGAGCGAGCACCCCTGCTTACGCTTTTCGCCAGGGTCCTCCTGGGCGCGGCCGCAGTGATCCTCATCGCCCTGCTTTCCAGAAGCCGCAGCTACTACATCGCGGGACTGGTGCCACTCTTCCCGACGTTCGCTTTGATTGCGCATTACATTGTGGGAGGAGCGCAGGGGCCAGCAGCGCTCCGCACGACGGCACTCTTCGGCCTCTGGTCGCTCATCCCATACGCCATCTACTTGCAGGCCGTTTATCTCCTGGCCACGCGTTTGGAATTGTGGGCCACCCTGGCTGCCGCTACCGCGTTCTGGCTGGTCACCGCCGCGGCACTGGTCCTGATCTGGTCGCACATTTTCTCTTCGGAATGATTCCTGAGCGGTTCAAACGCTGGGGTCTTGGCGCCTTCAAGCAGAGCCAGGGGCAGGCACATTTGGCCGGCATCTGGCAAGTTATGCAGAAACCCAGAGGTTGACACCATCGTGCGGAGGAACTGCCACCATGTTCCGTGTTTCATCGGCCGCAGCGTTGCTCCTCGTCTTTCTGTTCACCAGTGCGTCGCCACTCGACGCCCAGGACCGCGTTACGCCCAAGCAGGCGAAGGGCGGCGAAAAGCAGGGTGAAGCGTGGGCCGAGGTGCCCGACGCCTTCAAGGGCCTGAAGATCCCAGACTGGCCGGTGCCGACGGACCTGAAGCGCTGGCAGGACTCCGAGCGCGCCAAGACCCGGCAAACGTTGCTCCGCTGCCTCGGTGAAATGCCACCCCGCCCGGACCCGCGCAAGGTCAAGGTCGTGGGGAAGGAGGAGCACGACGGCTACACGCTGGAACGGATCGAGTTCCACAACGGCGTTGACATGGTTGTGCCGGGTATTGTTGTCATCCCCAAGAACCTTTCCGGGCCGGCGCCGGCGGTCATCGGCATGCATGGGCACAGTGGCTCCAAGAACGAGTATCTGCCCGACCTGAAAAACGAGCGGTCGCTGGGGTGGATGCTGGTGAAACGGGGCTTCATCGTCGCGGCCATCGACAGTGATTTCAACGGCGACCGCGTCGGCAAGGGCCCGGGCGGCCCGAACCTCGACAAGGGGGCCTACCCGCAGGAAATGAGCCTGTTCAAGCTCTACCTCTGGCAGGGTCGCAGTCTGTGGGGCATGATGCTGCGCGAAGAGCAATGCTTGATCGACTACCTGGAAACCCGGCCGGAGGTGGACACAACGCGCATCGGCGCGACGGGCATGAGCATGGGCTGCACCCGCGCCTGGTGGACCGCGGCAATTGACGACCGCATCCAGGCGGTAGTCGGCGTCGCCTGCTTCACGCGCTACACGGAGCTGATCGCCCACGGCAACCTGCGCAAGCACGGCATCTACTACTTCGTGCCCGGCGTCTTGCAGCACTTTGACACGGAGGCAATCCACGCTCTGATCGCACCTCGGCCCCACCTGGAGCTTTCCGGTGACCAGGACGGTGGGGCGCCGACCGACGGCATCGAGGTCCTGGAGAAGAAGTTGGGGGCAATGTACCGGTTGTACGGCAAGGGCGAGAACTTTCGCAGTGTGATCTACAAGGGCGCCGGACACGAATACCTGCCCGAAATGAGGGACGCAATGGCGGCGTGGTTCGAGAAGCACCTGCCGGCGAAGAAGTAACACGCCGCGGGAGCGCGGTGCCCGCCATGTACTGGACGAATCGTCCACCGAGTTCAGAGAGGTCCCGTCATGAAAACGCTTGTCCCGCTGCCGCTGGTGCTCGTCTTGCTATTGCCAAGGATCTTTCAGACGAACCAGGCATGGCCGGAGCCAGCCGCGCCCGCAAAGAAACTTCACGTCGTCGTCTTCGGCGCGCACCCGTACGATCCGGAGCCCGGCTCCCCAGGTTCTTCGTTTCACCCACGTCGGGCCATGCAATTCTACTTCTTGATGCCGAGCGGACGGCTGATGAGCATCATAAGCTTCGACTTCGGGCCGACAACTTTCTTCGCCGCGATGTCCTGTTCGGTGAAGCGTGCCAGCAAGATTTCACCTTCGGTTTTGCGGTTGCGGTCATAGGAGATGTAAATCGTTCCATCGGGTGCCTGGAATCCGTCGGGGTAGGACACGCCCTTGCGTACGTCGAGGATGAGGCCGCCTTCCCACGATTTGCCGTCGTCCTTCGAGAGCCAGGCGCTGAGTTGCACGCGACCTTGATGGGCATCCAAGGCGTCGCCGTGCTTGACGAGCAACAGGTTTCCGGAGCCCAACCGACGGATGTGAAATCGAGCGTTCGGCTGGCGGATGCCCGGCGGTTCGGTCGGCTTGGCCCAAGTACGTCCGCCGTCGGCGGAGGCGCTTTGCATGATGCCCTTCGTCGTGCGGGCCAGCATCCACAGCGTGCCGTCCTTGCGCTCGACGATCATATGCTCATGCCAGTCCGGATTCGGAAACTGTACCGCACCGCGACGCTGCCAGGTCTTGCCTTTGTCGGCGGACACGAACAGATTCGCACCGCGGAACGGGTCCAGTTCCTTGAACAGCCCCTTGAACGGCCCGAAGCCGTCCCGCTGGTCGAGCGAGATCGGCAGCACCCATTCGCCGGTGGAAAGTACGGTGGGCTTGTTCAACATGACGCCATGCCAGAGGCGGCGCGGCGCGGACCATTCCGGCTTGTCTGCGTCGGGGTTCTCGCAGACCGCCGCCCACACTCCCGCACGGCCGTCAAACATGTCCATGGATTGATCGAAGAACAACCACAGACGGCCCAGCGGATCGGTCCAGAGGTTGCCCACCAGGACGCTGCGGTCCATCGGCAGATCCCGCGAGTGTCCGTCAACCACGAGGCGTGGCTTGGACCAGGTCTCGCCGTCGTCATCGCTTGTGGCGAGAACGAAGAACGCCTTCGGGCTGTCGTCCCCGGCGACCCAACAGGCCCAAAGCCGGCCCTTCGGCGTGCGCTCGATGCCAATGGTCATCCCATAGTCGAGTTGGTCGTAGTCGTACTTCGGCAGTGGCGACGTATTCAGTTTCGGCGGAATCAGCGCGAGGTCAGCGATTCGTCGCATCACTTCGAGTTCATACGCGCGTATTTCAGTGGGGGTCATCGCGGCGAAACGCGATGCAGGATTTTCGTCAGCATCCAGAGTGGACATCGGGGGAAGCAGGAGGGCTGCGATGGCGAGGGCGGTATGCATGAAGTGCTTCATCGAGGTTCCCTGGTAGTTTGTCTTGTTGTTCGACGTTCGCCGCCGAACGATGCAGCAGCCGCAAGGGCATCGGAGAGCTATGAAATCCCAGAAAGCAGACAGGTGGCCCCGGCATGCTGCATCGCCTGGGTACTCATCATGGCCTTGTGGATGGGCGGAAGCCAGTCCCAAAGGTTACAGAGGTCAAGGACGCGCCTTGCCCCAACGTGGTTCGGCGGATGGAGACCGCTGGCCCGCGAGTGGCCCGTTCACGATGAGGACTAACTTGCCTCGGACCCGGCCCGCCTCGCTGAGTCGCTGCGCGTCCGCCGCTTCGGCCAACGGGAACGATCGCTCGACGTGCGGCCGGATACGTCCCCCGGCGATCCAACTCCCGAGGAGTTCCAGATCGGTTCCGCGTGGCTCGACGAACACCGATCGGAGCCGGCGGCCGCCGCGGAGAAAGGCCAGAAAGTTCAGGGCCAACCACTCCGCGACCGGGTTGGTCGTCACCACAGCGCCGCGCGGCCGCAACAGCCGACGGCTGCGCCGGAACGGCAGTTTATCGACGGTGTCGAACACCACATCGAACCGCGGGCCGAGGTGATCGATCCCTTGCGTGTAATCCACGACTTCGTCCGCTCCCAGGGCTCGGACGAACGCCACATTTCGCCCGCTGGTCGCCGCCGTCACGCGACAGCCGAAGTACTTCGCGACCTGCACCGCGAAGCTGCCGACGCCGCCCGACGCCCCGTACACCAGAACCTCGCACCCGTCCGAGACACCCGCTTTATCCCGGAGCGATTGAAGAGCCGTCAGGGCCGCCATCGGCACGGACGCGGCCTCGCCGAGGGTGATGCCGGCCGGCGCCGGGGCCGCCATCGTTTCACGGACGCGGGCGTACTCCGCGTAACCGCCCCCGGCCTTGACCGGTAGCATGGCGAACACCGCGTCGCCGGCGCGGAACCGGTTCGCCCCCGGCCCGGCCGCCTCGACGATCCCTGCGATGTCCGAGCCGGAGACGAACGGGAGGCCGACCCGCAGGAAGTAACGGAGTTCCCCGCTGCGGATGCGACAGTCGATCGGGTTGAGCCCCGCCGCCGCGACCCGAACCAGAAGTTCGCCGGCACCGGGCGTGGGCCGAGGAATCTCGCCCACGGTCAACTTCTCGGGCGGCCCGTACTCCGCGAATGTCGCTGCGAGCAACCTGAATCCTCCGCCCCGAACGCACCAGTTCACCCGCCGGGGCCGCTGCAACGGCGTGGTGTCGCGCGAAACGAGAATGCGGCCCCGGTCGTGCTGCAACGCCTGGTTCGGCCGAGACCGCTACAGCAATCACTGCGCGTCAACCGTTCGCAGGCGTTACTTTCCACCGCCCAACGCAGATCGCACTTCGACGGGGTCGTCGGCCACCCAGACGCCGTCTCGGAGTGAACAGTTTACGCCGCTTCGCGGCGGCACCACGGGATGGAACGTGAAGACCGCGGAGGGAGGTCCCAAAGGAGGTTGGCGCTCCCGCAAGCGGGATTGTGTTCGCGCTGATCGCGGTTGCCCTGACGCCCCGGTACGAAGACCTCGACTCCGGTATTTGGGCCCGGGATCCTTCCCTCACGCGGCCTGGTTAGTTTATGCTGACAGGGCCGCGAGTTGCAGTGGCCGACTGTTCCCTGGTGTTTCCTACCCGTAAGTGAGCATGGTCCCGGGAGTTTGCGACAACCTCGTTGGCGGCGCCGGCGTGCCCGCGCTGGCTGTCCCCGTTTGGGAGACTGCTTCGGATTCACGCGCTCCCGCGCTCGCGGCATTGGTTTTACTCCAGGCACCGCCCCGAGGGGAAATGCCATGACGCCGCGACCGGGAAAACACTTTCGCACCTCCCACCAGGTCGAGGACTTGACGGTCCGCCAGCAGCACGCCGCCGGGATCGACGTGCATGCGGCCGTGCATTTTGTGGCGGTCGCGCCGGCGACCGTGCCCGCGGACTTCGTCAACCCGGACCCGAAACTGCCGCTCGGAGTGCGCAAGTTCGGCGCGAACACGGGCGACCTGGAGGCGCTGGCGGACTGGCTGAAGGTCTGCGGCGTGACGACCGCGGCCATGGAATCGACGGGGGTCTACTGGATTCCCCTGTACGAACTGCTGGCCAGCCGCGGTTTCGACGTGATATTGGTGGATCCCCGGCAGACGAAACACGCCCCCGGTCGTCCCAAGAGCGACGTGCTGGACTGCCCATGGATTCGGCGGCTGCACAGCTATGGTCTGTTGACGGCTTCGTTTCGACCGGCGGACGAGATCGTGGTCTGGCGCGGCTTCCAACGTCAGCGCGAGATGCTCATCCGTTACGCAGCGCAGCATGTGCAGCACATGCAGAAGGCGCTGGCAGAGATGAACGTGAAGTTGACGGAGGTGGTTTCGGACATCGCGGGCCAGACGGGGCTGAAGATCATCAAGGACATCGTGCGTGGGGTGCGCGATCCGCTACAGCTGGCGCGGCATCGCCACGAGCGTTGCCAGGCGACGGAAGTCCAGATCGCGCAGGCGTTGTACGGCAACTGGCGCAAGG
>JAEUIF010000321.1 GCA_016795185.1 Planctomycetia bacterium
CTTATCCGGCTCGCGCTGCACATACGCGCCGAGCAGCGACACGACCGAATGTGCGCCCTCATCCTTCTCGCCGGTGGCCTTCTCGTGGCGCAGCACCTGCGGCCAGGAGCGCCACTCCCCGTCCTCGGTCTTCGGCGGCACCAGCAGCAGCTTTTCCATCTGCGAAATCTCGATGTAGAGCTGCAAGTGCTCGGCCAGCTCGACCAGCTTGGTCTCGTAAGGTGTGCGGCTCTTGGCATCGACTTGCCGGGCCCGGCTGGCCTCGCGCTCCAGTTCGTTGATCTTGCGGGCGAACTCGCCGGGCGCGTAGCGGAAGCCAGCGCGGCGCTCCAGTCCCAGCAGGCTCAGCACTTCGAGGTTGTCGATGCGGAAGACCTTGTGCCGCATGGCCGCCTCGTCCTTGTCGAACTGGCTGACCATCACGTCGAGCAGCCATTTGGTCGCCGGCTGCTCGCGGCCCTTGTCGTCCTTGAAGGTCTGCTGGCCGCTGATGACCATCAGATTGTCGCGCGCCAGCGTGTCGATCGGCTTGGGCCGACCGCCTTGCAACACCGGCAGGCGGCCGAACTCGTCGAGCTTCATCTGGTCCGAAACGTGGTTTCTCGGCACCAGCGAATAGCCGATGTAGAGCAGCGCGAAGCCGACCACCAGCCAGGGGAAGAACTGCGCAAAGGGCGACCCCTTCACTACGACTAAGCCTTTCATTTTCCTGGTCAGCCCCATCGAGAGCATGCCAAGCCAGTGGTACTTGAAAGGCAGCGGACCTTCCCGGTTTGGAACCTTCAACGTATCTAACTGCAACTGCTTCTGCATGAAGCCGGTCAGCGTGATGCCGAAGTGCATCATCATGCCGAGCGTCACCAGGATGCACGACCAGTAGGGCAGCCAGTCGCCGGGGTTGTGGACCACTTGCAAGATGGTGCCCCGGTCGCCGGGCAGGAAGCCCGATTGGTAAAAGGTCTCCCCCTCGTAGCGCAAGGGGTTGTTCATGAAGATGTCGGTTTCGCGCTGTTCGTTGCGGCTGGAATCGACCAGCTCCACCTTGCTGGAGAAGTTCTTGGGAATGGTGGTGCCGGGGTAGAGTTCGTGCGTGAACTTCTTCAGGTAAACCGTGTACGGCTTGTACTCGCGCTGGTGGCGCAGCGACACCGTGTAGTCCTTGTCGCCGACCTTCACCTGCTGGCCCTTGTTGAACAGCAGCGGGTGCGAGAACCAGATGGACAGCAGGTAGGTGCCCAGTGATTTGCCGGTGCCCTTCTCCTTGAAGGTGACGTAGGTGGCGGCCAGGTCGGTGCGGTCGCCCTCGGTGCCGCTGACCTCGGGGATCTTGTCCACCAGCAGCGACAGCCCCTCGCCGGCCGTCGCCCGGTTCGGCATGCCCGGCTTCACGGGCCGCGGCTCCGACGAGTTGACCATGTATTCCAGGACTTCCACGTCGAACGGCAGCGCCTCGTGCTGGATCAAGCCGCCCTTCTTCAGCTTGCTTTCGGGGATGACCACCACATCGTCGCTGTTCGGATTGGACGCATCGACGACGGCCAGTTCGGTGTCGTTATGGCTCTCGGTGTAGGACGCCGAACTGCCTTCCCAGATAGTCATGCGCGATTCGACGGAGAACAGACCCGTGACCAGTTCACCCATCATCAGCACGATCAGGCCGGCATGCAGGATCAGCACGCCCGAGCGCTTCCAGGTCAGGCGGAAGCGGACGGCGTGGGCGGCGCACAGGTTGACCAGCATCACCAAGCCGATGGCCCAGCCGCCGGGAAACGGGAAGCTGCCGCCGACCTGCCAGGTGTGGGGGAAGCCCAGGAAAATCTGGCCGAAGCGCACGAAAATTTGCAGCGGCACCCAGGCCAGCCAGCAACGGAAGTATTTTTGCAGAATGGCGTGGATACCCTGGTCCATCTGCGCCAGCGTGCCGAAGAAGACCAGCAGCAGGCCGATGGCCAGCAGGTACACCGTGAGGCGCAGGCCCGCCAGTGAGGTCAGCGCCTTTTCGACGGAGAACCCTGCGGGTTTGCGCCGGGTCACATCGATGTCGTCGCGCGGCGGCAAGCCGGCGACCGGCGCGGAGGGCGTGGTCTGGATAGCCGCGTTACCGTCGTCCGTCGGCTTCGGAGGATTTGGAGTGGCCTGAATGGCGGTTTCATCACCCATCGTTGGCTCCTGTGAGCTTGATCGACTCGGCGAACGCCTGCAAGGCGGCCTGCTGTTTATCCACCAGGTCCGCGCCGCCGCGCACCTTGAAGAACCAGGTTAGCCTGTCCTGCGGCAAGATGATGCCGATGATCCGCTCGCGGGTCGCGCCGGGCATTTCCGGACCGAGCAGATCGACGGCAAACGCGGGTTTATTGTTGATCGTGATTTCGCGGATAGCCTTGCGTACCTCGGCCTCATCCGCGGGCGGCAGCCGGACCTGGTCGCGCCAGCGGCTGACGTTGGCGACGATGCCGCCGGCGTTGCCCACCAGCGGCGTGGCGGTGATCTCGGCCGTCTGCCCGCCCTCGGTCACCTTGAAGCTGGCGACGCTGAAGCCGCGCCCGTCCTCGAATTCCTTCCAGTTGTCGGGGGCCTTGAACGTGACCTTCGGGTTCGGCTTCGCCTTGGGCGTGACCGGCGGTGGCGGTTTGCCCTTCCCCATGCCCATGTCGCCGCCGGCGCTGAAGCCGCTGATCTTGACCAGCGTGGCTTCCACACCATCGACTTTGATGGGCGTGCAAAAGGTCTTCAGGTCGGCTTCCGTCGCGCCAGGCAGGCCGAGTTGCTTGGCCCAGCGGTCCACGTTGGCCCGGATCGACGCGGCGTCCGCGCCCTGAATCTTGCTGACGCTCAGGTCGAGGTTGTCGTCCTTGGCGGCGATGCGCAGGGTGGCGAAACGGAAATTGTTGCCCGGCTCGCGCGTCCAACCTTCGGGCAATTGCCAGCTGATCGGCTCATCCGCGTTGTCGGTCAACCGCACGGTTTGCAGGAACTTTTCAAAGCCCTCTTCGTGCTTGGCCACGGAGGCTTCCGGCCCCTGCACTTTGAACACCCAGGCCCCCTCGCCGCGCGGGAAGATGGCCGCCAGCAGCCGGGCCGGGGGCAAGTCGGGCGTCTTGAGCTTGATGGTCACCGGCTTGGGCGCGGTGTAGCGCCGGATTTCCTCTTCCTTCAGACAGCCCGCGAGCAGCACCGTCAGCAGGGCGCAGGCCAGGAGCGGGCGGTGGGGAGAGCTAGTCACTGTCTTCCATGCCTCGGAGGAATGCGGGCGGCGAAACAGTTCATGTTGCCAAAAGCATTATAGCGATACAAGGCGGGAATCAGGCAGGGCGAGTGCAACGGGCGAGCGGCGGGCGTTAGCCCGCTGTTCGTGTGAGAGAATAGCGGGCTGACGCCCGCCGCTCGCCTGCCGCATCAATGCCGGAACGCCAGGTGGCAGTGCTGGCAACTGGCGTGCAGACCGCGCGCAGCCTTGCGAACGGCCCGGTCGTCGCCTTGGTTGACGGTGGCCGCCAGCGTTGCCGACGCTTGTCGCAGTGCGGCCGAGTGCCGGGCCCAGTCCGCGCGCTCCCGGCCAGAATCGTGCTGCGGTAGCGCTTCGGCCGCGTTCGCGCTGAGGCTGGCCAGTTGCCGCAGGTCGGCGCGGTCGAGCGGCGCTTCGTCCCCGTCACCCAAGCGCTGGAGCGTCGCTTCAACGGGCCGCAGACTGTGCATCACCTGGGCGAGCGAAGTCGTTGTGGTGGGCGGCTGGACACCGCGCAGCCCCCAGAGGCTCAGCAGCGCCAGTCCGAGCAGCAGCACCAGGGCCAAGCCGCGTTCGCTGAGGCGCTGGTGCAGCAGATCGCGGGCGCGGGCCAGGCGGCGCGACATCGAACCCGCTGGCCAGCCGAGCAGCCGGGCCGCTTCCTGGTTCGTCTTGCCTTCGAGGTAACAGAGCACCACCGGCGCGCGATACTTTTCCGGCAGGCGATGCAGTTCGGCGTCGAGCAGCAAGCACAGCTCGCGGCGTTCGCATACCGCCAGCGGATCGGCATCGAGTGTGACCACGTCCGGCGCTGGCTGCTGCACCAGTGGTCGGCCCGGCTCGCCGCGCGCGTTCAGGGCCAGACGGTAGGCGACGGCGCATAGCCAGTTCCGCACGGATGACTGCCAGTCGAGCCGGTCGGCCTTGCGGGCCAGCACCAGGAACGCGCCCTGGGAAACATCTTCCGCGTCGTGCTCATTGCGCAGCACGCGCCGGCAGACGCCCAGCACGCTCGGACCGTGCCGTTCAACCAGTTCGGTGAACGCACCTTCCTCGCCCTGCCGCACGAAGCGGTTCAGCAGCTGGCGATCGGATTCCGCCCCAACCCCGGCGGCACGCTCCATGCGGTCGTACTCCCGTCAAGCAGCACCACTCTTGCCGTATTATGCCGAAAATTCAGGCGGCCGAATGCAAGATTCCGGAAATCCGTTTCAAGGAAACGGCTTGCAGCGTGGGGGGTGCCTGACCACGGTGCTTGTCGTCTGACCAGTCGCGACTGCGCTACGGCGTCGAGCCGCGAAAAAAATCCCCGCCAGGATTGCCCGATTTCCCAAACAATTCGAGCCTGCGCGGTCGTTGCAGCCGTTACATTCCGTCCAATGGCACGCGCTTTGCTTTCACAGGTTCCGGAAATGATTGGGGCTGGATCGAGAAGAGTCCTTTGCCACGCGGGAGCCGGCCATGAACGAAGCACCCACCCTGATGCGGTCACTGAGACGAGGCGCGCCGGAAGCGCCCACGTTCATCTTCCATCCCAGCTTCGAGTCCCTTGCCGCGGACGAGCAGTACGGCGAGACTCCGGACCTGGACCGCGCCGCCGACTACATGGCCGACGATGTGACGCGCGACCATGCGCAGCGGATGCACTACGCCGCCTGGCGGGCCAGCGAGGCCGACGATCCGGAAGAAGCCGGCTACTGGCGCGCACGGTATCTGGAGCTGCGCGACCGCATCGTCGTGGGCAATCGCAAATTGGTCTTTCGGGCGGTGCGCCGCTGGTCGAATCAGGCGCAGCGCGCCGACGACCTCATCGGCGAATGCTACCTGGTGCTGATCCGCGCGGTGGGGGTCTACAATCCCTGGCTGGGGGTGCGTTTCAGCACTTACGCCTACACCTGTCTGATGCGGGCGCTGAGCCGGCTCTCGACCCGCAACCTGGCGGATCGGCTGACGAACTCGCTGCCGCTGGAAAACCTGGCCGACAACGCCAGCAACGAAGACCTGGCGGGCGATGATGGGCCGAGCGACCGCATCCGCTGCCTGGACGAATATCTGCGCGGCGACCACCCGTTGCTGTCCACGCGCGAGAAGACGATCCTGCTGCGCCGCTTCTCGCTGAGCCGGACGAACGAGAACCAGACGCTGGAAGCCGTCGGCCACGATCTGGGCCTGTCGAAAGAGCGCGTCCGCCAGGTGCAAGCCATCGCGCTGGACAAGCTGCGCAAGGCGCTGGGGCGGATGTAAACAAGATCAACAACGCTGAGCCGAAAGCACCAGCGACCGGAGTGAACGCAATTTTTAGCGTTCACTCCGGTCGCTGGTGC
>JAEUIF010000373.1 GCA_016795185.1 Planctomycetia bacterium
ATCGGAATAGGAGCCGGATTCGCGGTTTTGGGTTCGGACCCGGCTACCAGCGGACCTTGTCGCCGAACCGAGCGCGCAGCGCGTCCAGCAACTCCAGGCTGACACCATTGCCGGTCACGGTCACGCGCTTGAGCTGTGTGAAGTGGGGCGACTCCACCAGCGCCTGGATACCAATATCGGTGATCTGGTTGCCACCCAGCCCCAGCACGCGCAGTCGGCCCAACTGCGGTGACCGCGCGACAACCAGCAGCGCTTCGTCGTCGATGTAGTTGCCTTCGAGCCACAAAGTGTGCAGGTTCGGCAGATGTCTTGAAGTCATCAGCAATGCGGCCCCGGGTGAGGTCAGATGACAGTGACGCAAGTCCACGGTGCCCAGCTGGGCCAGGTGCGGCGAACCGGTCAGGGCGAAGGCGACGTTGTTGGCCCGGAGGTCTCGCGGCGCGCCGGCCCTGCCCGCAAGCCGCAGCCAGGTGACGCGGGACAGAATGAGCGACTGAGCAAGGATTTCGACGGCGGCGGCATCCATGCCGGTCAAGCCGAGGTCCAGTTCCCGCAGGGCCGTGAGGTGCTGCGCCTCCGCGAGCGCCCGCGCCCCTTCGACACCGAGATAGTTGTCGCTCAGGTCCAGCCGGCGCACGGCACGCAATGCCGGACACTCCAGCACCCGCCGCAGGTGAGGCCCGGCGAACAGCAGACGCAGGCTGCTGGCCGGCGCGACCTGTGCGACCGTGTGGGCGTGCGCGACGAACGCCTTGGCGGTCAAGAGTAACTCATCGGGAAAGCCGCGCCGGTATTTCCAGTGATTGACCCAGCCGTGCAACGGCGCGGCCCACGCCGCGCCGTGAGCGGCCAGCAGTGCGCGCTCCTGCTGCTCCAGTTCTTCCCGACGAAGAAACGGTGTGTTGCGATCCGCCAGCTCGCACTGCACGCGGATGAACGCGCCATACGGGTCGCCCCGGTCTTCGAGCCAGTCGGCGTAGATCAAGCGCGGCACATCGTCGTCCGGGTCGGCGAGGATCGCCGGCATGAAGTCCGCGGCACCGTACATCGGGCGGCCCTCCGGGGCTTGGGGTCTCGGCTATTCGCGTGCGACCCCCTGCGGTAGAATTCACTCATCCTATTGGTTGGGAGTGCAGTCATGAAAGCCGTCATGCCGGTAATGCCGCCGGATATCCTGGCCTATCGCCAGCGCCACGGCATGGACCGTTACGATGAAATGTGGCAAGGAGTCCTGCACATGGCGCCCGCGCCCAATTTCGCTCATCAGGACCTGGAAGGAGAGACGGCCAGCTGGTTGCGCCGCCACTGGGGACGGCCCCGGCACGCCAAGGTGATACAGCAAATCAACGTGGCTTCGGTCGGCGGCTGGCCGGACGACTTTCGCATTCCCGACATCTGCTTGCTGACTCCGGAGCGGTTTCACATCAATCGTAACGAGTATCTGGAGGGCGCGCCGAACCTGTTGATCGAGATTCACTGCCCCGGCGACGAGACCTACGAGAAGCTCACCTGGTACGCCGCGCTGGGCGTGCCTGAAGTCTGGGTCATTCACCGCGATACCACGGAACCGGAAATCCACCTGCTGCGGCGGGGCCGCTACCGCAAGCAGCGCGTGCTGGCCAGCGGCTGGCTACGCAGCCTCGGCACGGGCATTGAGCTGCGGCGCACGCCCGACGACAAGCTCGGCATTCGCTTGATCAATGACGATGTCAGCCGCGACGACCTGCCCGTCGATTAATCACGGCCCGCCGCGGACGGCAACTGACTCAACCAGTGTTCCAGCCGCTCCAACGGCAATTCCGGATAGCCCTCCGTGCCCTGCGGCACTCCCTGCCGTTCCAGGAACTCCACGAGCCGTCCCAGCTGGGACAGGCTACCCTGGCCGAAGCAGACCAGGTTATCGCCGAACCGCTGTCGCAGCGCTGCCACCCCTTCGAGATCGATGAGGTTGTTGCTGAGGTCCACGGCCGTCAGGGCGGGCAGCGTACCGCCAGCCGCGAGGATGCGCGCCCCCGCGCGGCTGATGAAGTTGGCGCTGAGGTTCAGATACTGGAGTGCGGCGAGATTCGGCGAGTTGGCCAGGATGCCCACGCCGCGGTTGGTCAGGTTGTTTTTGCCCAGGTGCAGCCAGACCAGCTGGCGCAGATGGGGCGAAGCAGCCAGCGCCGGCAAGGCGGCATCGTCCAGGTAGTGGCTGAAGAACTGCACGCGCCGCAGCCGGCTTAGGGCGGGGCAGTCCGCCAGGACCGGGAGCAGATAGCGGCTATCGAGAAAACGGACATGCGTGACCGGAGTGAGTTTGAACAACTGCTCGCCGTGGTCCAGGAAAGCAGCGACGGTCATGGTCACCGCATCGATGAAGCCGCGACGGAACTCCCAGCCATTCACCAGCCTGGCCAGCGGAGCGGCCCACTCTCGCTCGTGCGTCCGCAGCAGGGCTTGCTCGCAGGCTTTCCATTCCGCGTACTGCGGATGGCGGGGGTTGTCCGCCGGCAACCGGGCCAGTTCGCACTGAACGCGGATCAGCTGCGCCCGTTCGCTTTCGCCGCGCTCCTCCAGCCAGTCGGCGAAGATCAGGCGGGGCGTGTCGTCGTCGGGAGCGTCCAGGATGGTTTGGAAGAAGGCTGCTTCGTAGTCGGCGCTCAAGCGTAGCTCCCGTGCCGGGCTCCAGGACAGACGGGGCACCTGGTCCATCCTAACGCATCCAGGCCTTCCACTGCTTCGCCAAATTCATTTGACTGTATTCCTTGCCCTGCTATCCTCCATGCTTGATTATTGACATACATGCAGATTTGATTGGTTGCATGAAAGCTGTGGACCTTCCCCAGATCCAGCGCAAGGTGTGCTGGATTGGTTCTTCGTCCCCCGAGCAAGGGAGCACACCCATGCGTTCGCCGACCTGCCAACCTCAAACCCCGCTGGCCCGCAAAGCACGATTGAACATCCAGCAGCTGGAAGACCGTCTGGCGCCGAACAGTTTTTGGAGTTTGCTGGGCGGCTCGCTGTTTTCGGCCGGCCTGGGTTCCGGCGGCCTGGAACCAGCACTGTTCCAGGCAGTCGAGCCTCCGTCCCATTCTTCGCACCCAATCACTTCCGAACTGCTGGGATACCTGGGTGCCGTGCCGCCCATCAACGATTTCGGTGCAAACTCGGCGGGCAGCGACCCCGCCGCCACCGTGCCGACTGTTTGCCAATGGGTTGCCGACGCGACTGCGGGCCTGGACTTGCCCGACCTTGATTCCCTGCTGGGCAGTCTGAACACCGCGCTGGGCGCCGGCCTTGGCGGCGCGACGACCACCGGCGGATCGACCAGCCCAGGTCTGCCGAGCGGCCAGTCGTCGCCGGCCGCCGTCTTTAGCGTTTCTCCACTCAAGACATCGTCCGCAGCGGTTGCGCCCTCGAACCGCAGCGCGCCGGCGAAGTCCCCGTCGGCGTTGCCGGTCGGCGGCGGCTTCCAGGCCCTGGCCGTACCGCAACCGTTGCCCGGCGGGGCGGCGGCCTTCGCGCCGGATGAACTGCTCGCCAGTCGGCTCTGGACCAACGACGACAATTTCATCAAGGCGTTCGACGCCGCCTTCGTGGCGGAAGGCCGGATCGGCAACAACGCGCTCAACGGCACGCACGAACTGGACATCGCCGCCTCGACGGGCGGGCCGTTCGCGGCCGGCAACACTGCGAACTATGTATGGCCGGGCAACAATGCTGCTGTGCCGTTCAAGCTGACCTACGACGCCGGCACGGCCACGGCGACGTTCGTCAACAACGTCGGCGCTGCCAACGCCACCACGGTCACCTATGCCGGCGTCACCTGGCCGCCCAGCGCCCGCGACGGCTCGGATGTGATGTTCGTGCGCGTCGCGGCCTCCAAGGCCGAGAGCAGCCTGCAAATCTCCAACCTGCAAATCAAGACCTCGGACATGCCGGCTTTCGCCCCGGTCCCGAACCCTGGCGGCACTCCTGCCGGTGCCGCCAGTCTCCAGACCGTCGGCCCCAACACCAAGAAAACCCTGGAGATCACCGGGGCCAACCTGCGCGGCGGCTTCGAGCTGACCGGCACCTCCAACTGGGTCTTTCAGACCAGCGGCGCCAACAAGCCGGCCAACTCGCAGCTGGCCTTCCAGATCAAGGTCGGGGCCAGCAAGTACGTGGCCGACCTCGATGTCAACGGCAACAAGACCATCACGGACGCCGTCGACGGCACGGTCAATTATCTCCCCGGCTACGAGGGCAACACCGCCAAGGTTTCCGAGAACAATACCTTCAACACGGCCCACTACACCGGGCAGAAGATGAAGTTGGTCGTGGATGGGGCCGGTACGAACTCCGCCATCACCGAAGTGACTTACGAGATCACGGATGTCACCTCCTACGACGGCTACTCGGGCAACACGACGGACGAGTCGGTTGTGGGTGAAAACCGACAGGAAGACTATTCCTTCAAAGAAATTGAGAACAGCCGCCAGTTCACCGTGACGCGGGCGACCACCGAGGCGCAGGGCGGCCAGATGGAAGCCGACCGGGCCTGGGTCGATTTCTGGTGCAAGGACTACGGTGGCAAGGCGATCGTCAAGATCACGCTCAAGGAAGGTGCCGCCGTGGTGAAGACCTTCGAGCTGAACATTCCCTTCGACAAGGACCAGGACAAGATCGCCGACCGCTGGGAAAAGGAGAAAGTGCAGCAGTGGAACCAGCAGTACGGCACGAATGAATTCGTGGGCACGGGCTTCTTCCAGCCGGTGGAGGACAAGGAACTGCGCGACCCGGACGGTGCCGGCGCGCTCGTTGCCCAGAAAACCGAAGGCGACCACATGTCGGTGCTGGTCGAGTATCGCGGCTTCATCCTGGATGGTGGCGGGCACAACGGCGCCGGGCAGAACCCGCATGCCGGCGGACACCTGCGGCTCAGTCCGGCCCGCAAGGAAGGTTTACTTGAAGTGGACCGCGAGCAAAACCTGGCGAACGCTCCGGCGGGTGGCGTGCGCGATTACCTCGACTCCGCGGCGCGAGTCTGGAGCCATGCGGCCCGGGGCGCAGGCAACTTCATTTACTACATCCAGGAAAACGAAAATTTACCTGCGACCGGCTTTCTGGCCGGCGATACTCAAGATATCGCGATCGGCAAGCAGCGCGATTATCTCAAGGCACAGCGTGGAGTCTTTGGTGGTCAGGCGATCGTTAACGATGCCATCGGCAGGTTCTTCACGCACGTGATCGTGCTCTCAGACGTGCCGGCAGAGCATCGCTTGCTGCTCGGCAGCGCCACTGTCTATTCCGAAAGGCAGACTGCCGATGTGGACCAACGGGGCATATACTTGCTGACGACCCCGACGAGTCAGTTTGCGGCGCGCATTGGCTTGACTGGCACCGATTATGGTGGCGTCAGTTTGGCACACGAGTACATGCATATGGTGATTGCTCCGGTCCGCGACAACGTAACCTGGAACAACATCGAACACCTCGTCGGCAACCCAGGCGGCACGGCCCTGATGGGCGATGAGTCTGTCGCCAATAATTCCAGCGAAGAGAACGTCGTTATCGGAGCAGAGACTCAGACGGAGATTGATTTTCGCGGGAACCCCGCCCTGAAGTAATACCGCTGCCTCGGCAGGGGGTGCAAACAAACTCGAGCCCCGACCCACCCAATGACTACCCGGCTGCTCTCGCCCCAAGCGAGAGCAGCCTAACGTTGAGCCGATCCACCCGAACGGGAGAATTACCGATGTGCGGGATGAGTCGCCGGCGCTTCTGCTGGCTTTCGGCATTGGGCTGCTCTGCCTCATGCCTGCCTCTGTCCGAGGTTTCAGGGCTAGCGCCGGCGGAGCACGGTCGGCCGGGCATAGAGCTTGCCCTGGCACGGACAACCGTGTTCGCTGGCGAAATGCCCAATATCGTGATTTCCCTCACGGCACCCGCCAATCAGGCCGCCGCAGTGGTCAAGCAGGAGCGCCTATTCGCGAGGCATGCGCTCCATGTCGAACTGCTTGATCCCGACGGGAAGCCTGTGCCAGGCGGCGTGCCTTCCACGCGCGCCGTCAAGGATGCCTCGGATTTCGACTCCTTGAAGGCTGGCAAGACGCTCACCTGGGAACAAGCCGTACTGTACCGGCCATTCAAGCCGGGCAAGCACACGATCCGCGTGCAGCTGACGCCCACGGCGGACGAGAAGTTCGTCGTGAAACAGGATCTCGCCTTGACCTGTGTCGAATTACCGGAGAAGGCCGTCCGCTTCCGTTGCGCGGTTCCGCTGCCCAAGAACCCGCACCGCAACGGCGAGCCGGGCTTGGTCGAGTTGCTCAACGTGCAGGAGGGAAAGCAGGCGGAGTTGCTTCACTGCTACTGGGGGAAGCCCGGCGACCGGCAATCTTTGACCGTCGACCGGCTGTTTCCGCTGGACGCCGACAGCCGGATCGTGGCGGTGCCGAAATACTACGACCGCAGGGAACCCGTGCAGCAACTCTGGATCAGCTACAACCAAGGCGGCGACCTGCATTTCGCCCGGCTCGAGCATTTGACCGGCAAGGTGATCGAGCAGCTGCCCATGAGCCGGGTTTTTCAGCTCGCCCCGCTGAAGGAATGATTGGGCAAACGGCACATTAGCCCGACGCTGTAGATCGCGGCCTTCACGCTCTCGTTTTGGTGCCACCCGGAGCCAGGTCTATGAAAAGCGATCCACATGCTCTTTCGGGCGTGGCCGTTGGCCTGCTCTGGATGCTGGGCAACACGTGCTTCGGCTTGGCAGCCCCGGAACCCAAAGTAAGCGTCACGGTCGCGCTCGAACACGACACGATCTTTCGCGGCGAATCGATACAACTCACTCTTAAGATCCTCAACGAAGGCAAGGAGCCCGTTTGGGTGCTGCATCCGTCCGTCGCCCTGCAAACCCTGGGCATCGACTTTGAACTGGAGGGTGCCAAGACGGGCCGCGTCCGGCGCACGTTGAAGCCCAGCCCTCCGGTCGCGCCCAAGCCTGCCGATTTCGTCGAGCTAGCGGCCGGGGAGTCGCTGACACATGCGTGCGATCTAACAGTGGTGACGTCGCTGCGCCCAAGCCAGGCTGACTCCTATACGCTGACCGCCCTGGTCCGCGTCGATCAACACCTGCTTCGTTCGCCGGCGGTCGCGCTGACTGTCGTGGAAGTGCCGCCCCTGAAAGGGCTGCAACGCAGCACCCTGGAACGCTCGGCCCAGGCTGGCAAATACTGGGTGCGCGCAGACGTGGGCCTGGCACCAGCCGCCAAGGATCAACTCTGGCTTCTGGTCGTCTTGTCGCGCACGAACGCCGGTGAAGACCCCCAGACATTTCACAAGCAACGCGTGCTGCGCCTGACCACTCTCACGCCGCAGACGAAGCTGCAATCGGGGATCGTGGGTGGGTCGGGAATCGAGCAACCGGCGGACTTGCACGTGCTGCTCACTGACTTGAAGAACGCCCAATGCTACTGGGTCATCGCGGTCAACGGCAGTCAAGTGACGCGAACCGAGAACTTCAAGGAAGCCAAGGTGCGGATGTCGCAACCTGATGCTCAGGGCGGCGTCACGGTAATCATCGAACGCTGACCGGCCGGGGATCAATGGCAACGGGAGGCAGGCACATGGCTGCGCGGCGTCAATTGCAAATGGGCTGCGGGCTGGTGTTTTGGCTGGTCGGCACTGCCCTGAGTTCGGTTTCCGGTCAGGCGGCAGCCGATGCGGCTCGGCCCGACGTGAAGCTGTTCCTGACGCGGGACACGATCTTCGTTGGCGAACTGCCCTATCTACAGATCAGTCTCACCGCACCCGCCAAACAGACCGTGAGCGTGGTCAAGGAGGAACGCCTTTATCCCCGGCGGGCGTTGTACGCCGACCTCCTTGCCCCCGACGGCCAGCGCGTGCCCGGCGGAGAGCCGAGCTTTATTCCGGACAAGTATGCGTCGGACCTGGTCTCGCTGGAGGCCGGTAAGTCCCTGACCTATACGGCTGAAGTTTTGCACCGTCCGTTCCAGCCGGGAAAGCACACGGTGCGCGTGCAGCTGACGCCCACGGCGGACGACAAATTCGTGGTGAAGCAGAACCTCGTCCTGACCTGCGTCGAGATCCCCGAGCAAGCCATCCGCTTCCGCTGCACGGTGCCGCTGCCCAAGAACCCGCACCGCAACAACGATACTGGGCGTCTGGTCGAACTGCTTAACGTGCAGGAGGGCAAGCAGGCGGAATTGTTCCACTGCTACTGGGGCACGCCTGGTAAACCGCAGTCGTTGCGCGTGAAGCGACTGTTTCCCCTGGACCCGGACAGCCGGATCGTGGCGGTGCCGAAGTACTACGACCGCAAGGAGTACGTACAACAGCTCTGGATCAGCTACAACCAGGGGGGCGAGCTTCACTTCGCCCGGCTCGCAGATTTGACCGGCAAGGTACTCGAGCAGCTGCCCATGAGTCGCGTCTTTCAGCTCGCCCCGCCGAAGGAGTGATGACCGGCCGGGAAAAGACCGCGGGGCGGCCGGGAACTTCGTCCCCGGCCGCCCCGCGATGTTGCGCGACGCTGTCCCGATGGCAACTTCAGGGGGCCTGGGCCGTCGGCACGGCGTTCAGTGAAGCGAGCAGTTCCTGAGCGGGCTCGAAGTTTGGATCGGCCTGCACGGCCAGCGTGGCATGCTGGCGGCTCAGGTCGTCCTTCTCCATGTGGTGCAGCATGCGCGCCAGGTTGTACTGCGCTTCGGCTTCCTTGTCCGGATAGAGCTTGCGCAGGCAGACCAGGCTTTCGTCAAAGCGCTCGGCGCGGGCGAGAGCCAGGGCGTAGGAACTGGCCAGCTGGCGGTTTTCCGGATCGCTGGCGGTCGCTTGCTGCAAACGTTCCAGGGCTGGCTTCCATTCCTTGTGCCGCGCCTGGACCATGCCGACTTCGTAGCACAGGCCGGCGTCTTTCGGCGCCAGCTTCAGGGCAGCCTCGTAGGAGGTCATGGCCCGTTCGTGCTGCCCGTTGGCTTCCCAGTGCCGGGCCAGCCCGATGTGGGCCGGCAGGTAGTTCGGGTCTTCCTTCAGCGCCCGCAGAAAGGCCGTGCGCGCTTCCTCCATCAAAAACTCCCGCTGGGCGGGCGTCTTCGCCACCTCGGCGGCCATCTGCTCGCGGAAATGAGCCATCGCCACCAGGGTCTTGGGCTTCAGTTCCTTGACCGGCTGGTATTCCTCCGGTTCGCCAGGCGTGCGGACGGGACGACCCACGGTGGGTGGGGAATCAGCGCCGGGCCAGACCGGCATCAACTTGTTCGGCGTGCAACCGGCAGCGGCGGAAACGAGCAGCGCTGCCGCGCACAGGGTCTGTCGACAATCCATTGTCCAACCCCTGGCGTTGCCAGATGAGGAAGGAAACTCCGGCTAAACCCGGCCTGCCCGTCTTGCCGATACTAGTGCCACGGGGTTCGACATCGTCCCTTGCCCCGCCTCATCAGAACTCGGCAATAAAGGTGGCCGCAGCCTCCGCGATCAGGTCGCGCGACAGCTGGACCGGTAACCTCCGGTATCGGCAAATGGACTGCACAATCTCCAGCAAATCGCGGCAGTCGCTGGCGCGCGGCGAGCGACCCTGATCGTAGTAGCGTTCGTAGAGGTAGTCGATGCCGTCCGGGCAGGGGTTCATGCCCAGCCGCTTGGCCATCGAATTGAAGATGCGCTCGTAAACGTCGCGCGTCGGGGCGTTGATCTCGACCTTGTGCCGGATACGCCGCAGGAAGGCGTCGTCCACCAGGTCCTTGGGGTCGAGGTTGGTTGAGAAGATAATCAACTCTTCAAACGGCACCTGGAACTTCTTGCCGGAGGCAACGGTCAGGAAGTCGTGCCGGTCTTCCAGCGGCAAAATCCAGCGATTGAGCAACTCCTTGGGACTGCACAGCTGGCGGCCGAAGTCGTCGATCAGGAAGACGCCGCCATTGGCCTTCACGTGCAGGGGCGCCTGATAGAAATTGGCGTCCGAGTTGTACTTCAAGTCGAGCATGCTCAGGTTCAATTCACCACCCGTCACGATGACGGGCCGGCGCACCCGTACCCAGCGCGCGTCCACCTGCCCAGTGCCGATCAGGCGGCGGATGGTGGCTTCGTTGTCGTCGGGCGATTCGCGCGTGTTGTCGTCGTCCAGTTGATGCACCGACTGGTCGAAGAGCGTGATGATGCTGCTCTCGGCCAGGAAGGCGTAGGGCACGTAGACCGCGCCGCCCGCGCTGTTCATGAAGTCGCCGATGGACCGGGAGATGGCCGTCTTGCCGTTGCCGGGCGGGCCGTAGATGAACACCGACTTGCCGCTCACGATCGCCGGGCCGATGGCGTTGAACAGCGCTTCGGGCAGCACCAGGTGAGTGAACGCGCCGCGCATCACATCGGGCGTGCAAGCGATGCCGGTCACCGCTTGACGATAGGTTTGCTCGATGTAGTCTTCCAGCGGCACCGGCGCGGGGCCGACGTAGGCGCAGAGCTTCATCGCGTCTTGCGCGCGGCGGCGGCCGAGTTCGGTCAAGGTGAAGCGATAGCTGACGCGGCCGATCAGGTCGCCGCCGGTGACCTCGATGCACTTCTCGTTCTTCAGGAACCCGAGCGAATCCTCGATGACCTTGAAGGGCAGGCAGAGGAAGCGAGCCAGGTCGATGCCGAGCATGCCGCCGTTGACGTACAGGGTACGCAGCAGCATATCGTTGAGGAAACCCATCGTCAGGCCGGCTTCCTTGAGCGTGTCCGGGACGCTGGGGGCTTCCGGGAGGCCCGAGCCGTCCCAGTCCAGCATCGTCGATCGGTTCGAGCGCGTCATGGCGGTTCTCCGTCCAGGCCGCGCCTCGCCGGCGAGGTCTGGCCCCAGGGTCTCGGAATCCGGCGGATCGGGGACTGTATATCTCAATGTTGCCAGAGAAAGCGGCTCGACGCAAGTCGGGACTGGAGAGCGCTGGTGAATTCCGCGCGCCGTGGCGATTGCGCAGCCGCCAGCGACACGCCCGGCTGGCCGATAACGGAACGAGGCGGCCCCCTTGCAGGGGCCGCCTCGTTCCGATTGGAGAAGCGTGTATTAGTTGCCGCCAGAGGCACCGCCGCCGCCGCCACCGCCGCCAGTGCTGCCCTGGAAGCTGGCATTGCGACCGGCAATCGAACGGCCCATCGCTCCGGCGTTCAGGTACGGCTCGGCCGGATCATGCACGTAGACCTGGAAAGCGAGGCCGCGGCCGTCGGTCTGAGCAGCCAGGTACTTCTGGATGGCCGCGATGCGGGCGTCGTTGCGCTTGTTGCGCTCCTCGGCCATGTTGTCCGCAGTCGCATTCAGGTCGCCGCTCGTCGGATCCGAACCTGCCGTGGCCAAGTAAATGACCGGATCAGGGTGCGGCCGACGGCGAGCCAGGGTATTCAGCTTGTCCCGGCCCGCAGCGTTCAAGCGATCGGTGCCCAGTTCAAAGTGCCAGTTCCAGATGGTTTGGTCGAGCACGTGGCCGTTGTTGATCTGGGCCGAGCGCGCCGTGCAGACCGACTGCTCGGCCTGCCAGGCATAGCGCCACGGGTAGCAGGGATCGACCAGGTCCCGGTAACCGTAGCAGCCCGTCAGCAAGCTGAAGCCGCCAGCCAGGCAGGCGGTCGTCAGCGTCTTGGCGATGAATCCCTTCATCCTCATCCACTCCCTTCCGTGAGAGGCCCTCACCCGTGTTTACGAACCCGAGGGCAGGGGGTGAGGGCCAGGGAACAGCCCACCCACCTCTCGGCGGTATTCGATCAGTCGTCAGCCCGCACCCATCGTCTTGAACAATTCATCGACGATGATGATGGCGGCGGGCCCCACCAGCACCACGAAGATGCCGGGGAAGATGAATAGGACCAGTGGGAAAATTAGCTGGACCGCAGTCTTGGCGGCCTTTTCCTCGGCGATCTGGCGACGGCGCGTCCGCATCGAGTCGGACTGAACACGCAGCGCCTGGGCGATGCTGGAGCCGAAGCGGTCGGCCTGGATCAGAATCGCCGCCAGGCTGCGGACATCGTCCACGCCGGTGCGGACGCCGAGGTCGTGCAGCACTTCGCGCCGCGGACGGCCCATCTGCAACTGGAAGTTGGCCAACGTGAGTTCCTCGCACAGCACCTTGGCGTGGTCCTTCATCTCTTCCGTGACGCGCCGCATGGCGGCGTCGAGGCCCAGGCCGCTTTCGACGCAGACGACCAGCAGGTCGAGGGCGTCGGGCAGCGTGAGGAAGATGGCTTCCTGGCGCTTCGAGCGCAGATACCACAGAACCATGTTCGGCAGGTACAGCCCGAGGGCCAGAAACACCGTCCACCAGGCGTAGCCAGGCAGCACGGGAAACTCGAGGCCGAGGACGTAAAAGAACAGCACGGCCATCAGGGCGAAGAGCACGAAGCTGCCGACGCGCAGACCCTGGTAGATGCCCGACGCCGATTCGCTGCGAAAGCCGGCGTTGGCCAGCCTGATTTTGATCGCGGATTGTTCCAGTTCCGTCTGCGGCTTGAGCAGGGCGCCCAAGTCTTCCATCGCCTTCTTGACGCCCTGGAGCTTTTCCTCCTTGGACTGCTTGCCGGGAACCTCGATCTCGGCCAGCGACTGCGGCCGGCTGATGCGCTGGAGACGTTCCTGGGTGCGGGTGTTGCGTTGCGAGACCAGCGACAGGAAGCTCCACACGCCGATGAACAGGGCGAAGAACATCAATACGGGAACTGCATAAGCCATGGTTGCGAACCTCGGTTATGGCCTTCCTCGGCCCGAATTAATTGCCTGTCGGCTGCCGCGCCGGCTACACCTTGATGTCCACGATCTTCTTGATGACCAACGCTCCCAACGCCATCAGGATGATGCCGCCGATGCTCATCTTGATGCCCATGGGGTGCGTCCACAGCATCTGGATGTAGCCGTAATTCAGGTGCATCATGATCAGGGCCAGGAAGAACGGCAACGCAATCAGCACGACGCCGGAGAGGCGGCCTTCGGCGGTCAGCGCCTTGACCTGACCGAGAATCTTGTAGCGTTCGCGCACGACATAGCCGATCTTGTCCAAAATTTCCGCCAGGTCGCCACCGGTCTGGCGCTGAATGGCGACCGCCGTGACGAAGAACTGCAAGTCCATGTTGGGGACGCGGGCGGCCATGTTGCGCATGGCGTCTTCCAGCGCGATGCCCAGGTTCTGTTCCTCGTAGACCCGGCCGAACTCATCAGCGATCGGCGAGGGCATTTCTTCGGCGACGACGTGCATGCCAGCGCCCAAGGCATGGCCGGCGCGCAGGGCGCGGGCCACCAGTTCGAGGGCGTCGGGCAGCTGCGAGGCGAACGCCTTGAGCCGATTGCGCCGCTTGTTCCACAGCCAAATAAACGGCAGGCTGAAGCCGATCATCGCCGCCACCGGAGCGACGAAGAAGTTCAGCGAGCCGGTCTGGAGCTTGATGATCAGCAGGCTGAACGTGCCGCACATCCCGCCCATCACCAGCGCGATGCTGAACAGCGCGCTGGGCTTGATGTTGCAGTCGGCTTGCTCGAAGACCTTCTGGAACGTGAGGATCTCGGGCATCACCGCGTCCATCAGGTTCTTCTTGTCGGCGTCGCGCGCCTGCTCCTTCAGCAACAGATCGGCGGCCGATTCCTTGCGGCGCTTGCCGACCAGGGTGTCAAGCCGTTCCGCCGCGCGCGGCGCGGTGCGTTCGGCGAGCACGAACAGCAGCACGCCGACCACGGCGGCGACCAGCAAACCGATCATGATCGGAGCTAACATGGCTGCGGGAATCATGGGTGCCTACCTCGCGAAGCACGGGAGTTTTGCGTCGGGCCGCCGCGGGCTGGAGCGCGCGGACGGCCCAGGCAGCTCCGGGTCAATCTTTCAACAGGATGCGTTCCTGGAACATGTTGTTGGGCAGCTTGATGCCCTTGGCTTCCAGCCGGGCCATGAAGGACGGCCGCACGCCGGTCGCCTCGAACTGCCCGTAAGTCCGGCCGTTCTGGTCGATGCCCATCTGCTTGTAGCGGAAGATGTCCTGCATGATGACCGTCTCCTGCTCCATGTTCATCACTTCCGTGATGTAGGTCACCTTGCGCGGGCCGCCAGTCAGACGGCTGGCCTGAATCACCAGGTCGATGGCCGAGCTGATCTGCTGCCGCATGGCCTTCACGGGCAGCTCAAAGCCAGCCATCATGATCAGCGTTTCCAGACGGGCCTGCGCGTCACGCGGGCTGTTGGCGTGGATGGTCGTCAACGAGCCGTCGTGACCGGTGTTCATGGCCTGGAGCATGTCGAGGGCTTCCGCGCCACGGCATTCGCCGACGATGATGCGTTCGGGCCGCATACGCAGGGCATTACGCACCAGGTCGCGCGTCGTGATCGCGCCCTTGCCTTCGATGTTCGCCGGCCGGGTTTCTAGCCGCACCACGTGGTCCTGCTGCAACTGCAATTCGGCGGCGTCCTCGATGGTCACCAGGCGCTCGTCCGACGGGATGAAGCTCGACAGCGTGTTGAGCAGCGTCGTCTTGCCCGAGCCGGTACCGCCGCTGATGATGATGTTGATGCGCGCCTTGATGGCCGCTTCCATGAGCATGGCCATCTCCGGCGTGAACGCCTTGTAGTTCAGCAGGTCTTCCAGCTTCAGCGGGTTGGCGCCGAAGCGGCGAATCGACATCGACGGGCCGTCCAGGGCGATGGGCTGGATGACCGCGTTCACACGGGAGCCGTCCGGTAAGCGGGCATCCACCAGGGGCGACGTCTCATCCACGCGCCGGCCAACCTTCGAGACGATGCGGTCGATGATTTGCAGCAGGTGGTCGTTGTCGCGGAACTTGACGTCGGTCTTTTCCAGCTTGCCGCGGCGCTCGACGTACACCTTGTGCGGCCCATTGCACATGATTTCGCTGATCGTCGGGTCCTTGAGCAGCACTTCCAGCGGGCCAAAGCCAAAGGTCTCGTCGAGCACTTCGTCGATCAGGCGCTCGCGTTCCATGCGGTTGAGCAACGGGTTCTCGGTGTCGCACAGGCGCTCGACCACGAGGCGGATCTCGCGGCGGAGCGTATCGCCCGCCAGGTCGCTGACGCGCGACAGGTCGAGCTTCTCCACCAGCTTGCCGTGAATGTGCCGCTTCAGCTCCTCAAAGCTCTTCTGGCTCTGGTTCCGGTCGGTCGAGCCGATACTGGTGCCGCCGTGGGTCCCGCCGCGACTGACGCTGCTGAGACCGGTAAGACCACGTTGTAGACGGGACATTAGTGCTCCTCACGGGTGTAATGGCACTCCGCCGGACGGCGGCGGATGGGCCTGCCGATGCCTCGCGGGCCAGGCCAGCCCGATCATTTCTTGAACCAACCCCAACCGCCGCCCCCGCCGCGCTTTTCCTCGCCGCCGCCCCCGCTGCCGCTGCCGCCCTTGCCGGTCAGGGCTGCTGCCAGGCCCATCAGCGACGCCTGGACCTTGGATTTCGGCGCGTGCTCGATGAGCGGCACGCCGGCGTTGCGCGAGCCGATCATGGCCTTGGCGTCGTTGGGCAGCTGCCAGAAGATCGGCTTGCCGATGGTCTCCTCGGCCTTCTTCAGACTGATGTCGCCTTCGAGGAAGTCGGAGCCGACGCGGTTCAT
>JAEUIF010000374.1 GCA_016795185.1 Planctomycetia bacterium
CACGACCGGGTCGGTCTCGTCGCTGGCAGCCTTGCGGATGATGCTGATGTGGTCGCGGTCCTTGAGCTTCATCAGGCTCACGTCGCACTTGCAGTCCTGGAGTGCCTTGCCCATCTGCTCGGCCATCAGGTCGAGCGTGGGATACTCCTTGTCGGCGTAGAGCAGGCAGAACGGGCAGAGCTTTTCCTTGACGTGCTTCAGCGGCGAGGCGTTCTTGACGACCTGCTCGTCCTTGCCAAAGGCCGGCTCGAAGATCGCGCCGGGGAAAATACTATAGACGCCGCTGATGGCAATCACGCCCTTGAGGTCCGCGAAGGCGCGCTTCTCCGCCTTCAGATAGCTTTCATCCGTGCCGAGCAGGGCGACGAGGTGCCCACCGGCCGAATGGCCGCAAGCGAAGACCTGGTCCGCGCGGCCGCCGTGCTTGGCGATGTTGGCGCAGGTCCAGGCGAAGGCTTTCGCCACATCCTGGATATGCCCCGGGTGCTGCACCTTCGGCGACAGTCGATAGCTGATGATGGCCGTGCCGATGCCGTTCTTCGCCAGCACGTTGCCCAGCGGGGCGTACATCTTGCGGTCGCCCGAACGCCAGCTGCCGCCGTGGACGAACAGCAGGACGGGAAAGTCTTTCTGGCCCCTGGGCAGATACAGGTCGAGCTTGTGCTTGTCCGGGTCGGCGTCGGCCCCGGCGACGTAGGCCACGTCCTTGATGGTTTCCACCTCGAAGTTGCCGCCGAGCTTGATGGCGGCGGTCTCCGCGCCGTGCAGGCGCGGGGCCACGAGAAAAGCCAGGAGCAGAAGCCCAGCCAAGCGCAACGATCGCTGATTCATGGGTCGCCCGGAGTCTGGAGAAACGGGAAGCTGCCGGTTCCTTCCAGGTATACCCCGCGTCCCGGCGGCGGTTTCGAGCAGTCGGCGGCGGTGCGGCGCGAAGTCCGACTATCGACATTTTACCGGCGGGTTCCAGGGGCGGTCAAAGGATTGCCGGTGGCCCGATTGATGGCAGTTCTTTACCGCGAAGCGGTTGTACTCCACAGCCCAGGGTCGCGCAGCGCACCCTGGGATATGGGGCGGATAGGATTGATATACCCCGAAGGGGTTGGACAAGGCCACCCATTGCGGATTGTACAACCGCTTCGCGGTAGGCGAATTGGAGGCACGGTGTTCCCAGGGTGCGCTGCGCGACCCTGGGCTGTGGAGTACAACCGCTTCGCGGTAAAGAATCGGTCGTTCCGGCAACGACCGGATCATCGCGAAGCCGCAAGCGATTATTTCCCGGTCAACTCGCGCACCAGCCCATCGGCGTCGTAAAGACGACGCAGCGCTTCCAGCACGCCCCTGGAATGCACGGAGACGTGCCGGGCTTGCACCTCCGTGTACACGAAGTTGCGTACCAGGCCGTGGCGGTTGCGGTCGAAGTTGATGCCGACCAGTTCGCCGGCGCGGTTCAGCACCGGGCTGCCGGAGTTGCCGCCGATGGTGTCCGACGTGGCGGCGAAGTTGAACGGCGTCGCGGGGTCGAGCTTGTTCTTGGCGTCCTGCCAGCGTTTCGGCAGCTCGAACGGTTCGCGGTTGCCCTGCTGCTCGGCCCGCGCGAACGCGCCGCCGAACGTGGTCGCGTGCGGAATCGTCTGGTTGTCCTCGGGGTAGCCCTTCACCACGCCGAAGGCCAGCCGCAGCGTGAAAGTGGCGTCCGGGGCGACGTTGCGGCCCAGGGCCTTGAAGCGCGCCTCGGCGATCTTCGCGTAGGCTTGCCGTTCGACTTCCTCGACCTCGTCCTCGTAGCGTTTGCGCAGCTTGCGGGCTTCCGGATCGATCTGGCGGGCCAGCCGGATCATCGGGTCCGTCGAAGCCTCGACGGCCTTCACTCCGCCGTCGGCGAGCTTCTTCCGCTCGCCCGGATTGAAGAGCTTCGTGCCATTGACCAACTCCGCCGCGCGGGCGGCCGGCGGCTTGCCCGCCAGGATGTCCTTCACCAGCGGGTGCGCGCCGCCCAGATTCTCCGCCAGGAACGTGAGGGACGCGGTCAGCTTGGCTTTCTCCAGCTCGGCGTGGATCGGCGCGGGCGAGAACAGCTGGAACTTCAGCGATTCCAGGTTGGAGTCGCGGTATTCGCGCAGCCGGTCGGCGTTGGGCTTCTCCAGTTCCGCGGTCAAGCGCACCAGCTGCCGGGCGATGCCGAACAGTTCCGAGTAGAAGGCATGGCCACTTTCGAGCAAGTAGTATTCGCGCTCGAACGGACGCAGCTTTGCCTGAGCCTCGGCGATTTGCTGCCAGGGTTCGTTTGTGCCGCCGGCGATCAGTTCCTGTTCCTGCTTTTCCTTCTGAGCCAGGATGGCGGGATTGAGCAGCCCTTCGTACTGCCCGCTAAACGCCTTGCGGGCGTTGGCCACGCGATGCAGATCGGTGCCGGCCATCTTGCGTTGCTCCGGGCCGCGCTCGCTGAATTGCAGGATGGCGGCTTCGAGGGCGCGCAGTCGGGCCAGCGTGTAGGGCAAGGTGGCGTCGCGGCGGTGCAGCAGCTTGGCGTAGGTTTCCAGGCGGTTCGTGGTGCCCGGATGACCGGTGACGAAAACCAGGTCGCCTTCGGCGGGGCCCGTCTCGCTCCACTTTAGGTAGTGCCTCACCTGCGCCGGCTTGCCGTCCTCGTAGGCGCGGAAGAAGCAGATATCGAGATTGAAGCGAGGGTACTCGAAGTTGTCCGTATCGCCGCCGAAGAAAGCAATATCGTGTTCCGGCGCCATCACCAGGCGGATATCGGTGTATTTCTTGTAGCGGTAGAGGTGGTACGCGCCGCCCTGGTAAAGCGTGACCACGTCGCTGCGCAGGCCGGACTTGGCCAGCGATTCCTTCTCGATCTCGGCCATGACGGCCCGGCGGGCGGCAAACGCTTCCGCGGGCTTCATCCCCGACTTGACCGCCGCGTTGACCCGCGCGGTCACGTCCTCGATGGATTGCAAGACGTTCAGCTCCAGGTCGCCGCACTTCAGTTCGTCGGCCGGGGTGCGGGCATAGAAGCCGTCGCGGTAATAGTCCTTGTCCTTGGGGCTGAGCTTTTGCAGGTATTCCGCGCCAATGTGATGGTTGGTGACGATCAGGCCGTTGGGCGACACGAAGCTGCCGGAACCGCCGTTGTTGAAGCGGATCGACGCCTTTTGCGCGTGCTCCAGCCAGGTGTCCGTCAGGTCGAACTGGTAGCGATCTTGCAAGAGCTTGCGCGGCGGTTCGTTGAGCAGCCACATGCCCTCGTCGGCGCGGCCGAGGGCGGCCAGGACGAACCAGCCCACCAGGACGGCGGTCGTATAGCGCATATTGCACCCTTTCGCGGGGAATGGTTGGCGAACGACGGTCCCCCGCCAGTATACTGAAGGGGAAACTCCGTTCGCGGTTTCGCACCCAAAATACGAGCGCAAGCCGTTCGCGGTTCGTCGTTTCTTCGCAGAGCTGAAAGTCCGTTCCGCATGCTCGTTCGTAGTTCCGCCTTCAGGCGGCGAGCGACTCGACCGCCTGAAGGCGGAACTACGAACTTCGGAGCCGCGTGGGTCGAGAAACTGAATTTAGTCCGACGTTCGCCGCACAGCGCGAAGCGAGGCCCCATGACTGCCCGCATTACCTGCCCGAATTGCCAACGGCACCTGAAGCTGGCCCAGGCGATCACCAAGCCCCGGCGCCTCCAGTGCCCGCGCTGCGGCGGCCGGTTCAAGGTCGATGCCAAGGGTATCAGCACCCCGCTGCCCGCCGCCGAAACCGCTGCCGCGCCAGTGGTTCCGGCAGCCACGGCGAAGCCCGAAGCCTTGTACCCGGTCGTGGACATTACGCAGTCCTTCGACTTCGAGGGCAACATCGAACTGCCGCCGGAACCGCCGACCGCCGAGGAAAAGCCCGTCGTCGCCCGGAAGCCAGCCAAGGAGAAGCCTGCTGTCGCCAGGAAGCCGGCCGCTGAGGAAAAGACGGAGGTTGCCGAAACCACGCCGGCCGAGGAGAAGCCCGCCGAGGTCGCGCCCGCTCCTGTTCCGGAAGTGCCGACGGTCGGCCCGAAACTGATCCGCCGGCCGGTCCTGGTTGCATCCCTCGCCGCGCTGGTGCTGACGGCCGCCGGGGTCGCGGGCGCGATCTATGCCGTATCCCCTGGCGCGCCCGAAGTGGCCTTGGAGGAACCGCAACCGACGCAGCCCGCCGCGCCACCGACGCCAGCCGCTCCATCGCCCGCGAAGCAGGCCGACCTGGAAAAGCGCCAGGCGGAGGTCACTCGCCTGCTGATCGAGGGCAACACGGCCCTGGCCGAGCGCAAGTTCGACGACGCCCTGCAAGCCTACCACACCGCCCAGAAACTGCTGCCGGAGAACGTCGAGGCGGCCAAGGGCATCGCCGCCGCCAAGGAAGCGCTCGACGCCCAGGCGCAGGCGAAGCTCGACGCCGAAAAGGCGAAAGCCGAGTTCGGGCGTTTCCTCAACGAAGGCAAGTCGGCCCTGGCCGAGAAGCAGTTCGCCCTGGCCGTGCGGGCCTTCGAGCAAGCGCGACAGCTGAACCCCGGCGATGCCGACGTCGGCAAGTGGCTCGAAGACGCCCGCAAGGCGCTCGCCGAGGACCAGGACGAGAAAGCCAAGCTGGCGGTCTACGAGCAGCACCTGAACATCGGGCGGGCCGCGCTGGCCGCCCAGCGCTATCCCGAGGCGATCCGCGAGTTCACCGCAGCGCTCCAGGTGCTGCCCGGCGACGCCGACGCCTTGCAACTGCGCCGCCAGGCCGAGAACCGCATCGCTCAGATGCAGAACGCCGAGGCGAAGAAGGAAGACTTCATCAAAGCCATGCAACTCGGCCAGACCGCTGGCAAAGCGGGCAACTTCGCCGAAGCGGTGCAAGCGTTCGAGACCGCGCTGAAAATCTTCCCCGACGACAAGGACGCCAAGCAAGGTCTGTCGCTGGCCAACAAGGCCCTCGCTCAGGCCCAGACGCAGGCCAACGGCCTGCTGGCCCAGGCCAACGCCGCCCTACAGTTCGGCCGGGTTGAAGAAGCGAATCGCCTGTTCAACGAAGTGCTGCGCGTCTTCCCCAATCACGAAGGCGCTCAGAAGGGGCTGCGGGCCACCGAGCAGTTCATGGGCAACGTGGGCACGGCCCAGCAGGCGTACTTCCGCTACATGAACCAGGCAGTCACGGCCATGCAGTTCAAGCGCTACGACGAAGCCGCCCGCAACTACGCCGAAGCGCTGCGACTGTTCCCCAACGACCGCGCGGCGGCCCAGGGCTTGCGCGATGCCCGGCAATACCTGGAGGGCGAGGGCAAGAATCGGCCGCAGTTCGAGAAGACCATGCAGGCCGCACAGGCCGCCTACAAGACGGGCGCTTTCCGCGAAGCCGTCCGGCTGTACCAGGAAGCAGTGGCCCTGATCCCCGACGATGCCAACGCCCAGAATGGCCTGCGTCTTTCGCGCTACGGCCTCTTCATGGCCGACGGTGAGGCGGCGATGAAGGCCCTGCGCTTCGTCGAGGCCGTGCGCGCCTTCGAGAACGCCCTGCGGGAAATCCCCGGCGACCCGATTGCCGGCCGCAGTTTGGCACAAGCCCGGGCGCTGGCCCAGGGGAAGAAGTAGCGCCGGCGCACGGCAGTCTGACGTCCACCGCTCGCCACTTCCCGCCGCGGCCTGCCATTCTTCGTTATAATGTCCCCGCATGGATCTTTCCCCTATCCGACTGGCCTTCGACGGCGGCACGGTGGTGCTGCACGGCGAGCCCGAAGCGCTGCTGGCGCTGCCGGGCGTGCGCTTCGACGCGCGCTCGAACTCGCATCGCGCCGAGGGCCGGCACTACCGGGCCATCATGGAGCAGCTGGTCCGGCAGAAAGTTCCCTATGAAGACCAGGCTCGCGCCTATGACAAGACGCCTTGGCCCGTGCAGACCAGCCGCGAACCTTTTCCGCATCAACTCGAAGCCCTCGAAACCTGGTGGAAGCAGGGCGGCCGGGGCATGGTCGTGCTGCCCACGGGCACGGGCAAGACGCACGTCGCCGTACTGGCCATCCAGAAAGCCGGCCGCCCGACGCTGGTCGTCACGCCGACCATCGACCTGCTGAACCAGTGGTACGCCGAGCTGCGCATGACCTTCAACGCGCCCGTCGGCCTGATGGGCGGCGGCGAGTACGACATCCAGCCGCTGACGGTGACCACCTACGATTCGGCGTACATTCATCTCGAACGCTGGGGCAACCGCTTCGGCCTGATCGTCTTCGACGAATGCCATCACCTGCCGGGGGCGTCGTACCAGTTCGCGGCCATCGGCAGCATCGCGCCGTTCCGACTCGGCCTGACCGCCACGCCGGAGCGGGCCGACGGCCAGGAGGTCGTGCTCCCGCAACTGATCGGGCCGGTCGTCTATCGCCGGGAAATCAAGCAACTGGCGGGCGACTACCTGGCCGACTTTCGCATCGAGAAGTTGTTCGTCGAACTGTCGCCCGAGGAAGAGCAGCGCTACAAGCAGGCGCGCGAGGTCTACCGCGGTTTCGTCACCAGCCGGGGCATCAGCATGGGCGGGGCCAACGGTTGGCAGCGCTTCCTTTGGGAAACGTATCGCTCGCCGGAAGGCCGGGCGGCGTTTCTGGCGTACCGCGAACAGAAGGCCATCGCGCAGGCCGCGCCCGCCAAGCTGCGCCTGCTGGAGCAACTGCTCGAACGGCACCGCCACGACCGCACGCTGATCTTCACCGCCGACAACGCCACGGTCTACCAGATCGCGCGGCGCTTTATGGTGCCCGCCATCACCCATCAGACCAAGGCCAAGGAACGCCGGCTGATCCTGGAGCGCTTCCATTCCGGCGAGTATTCGATCGTCGTCACCAGCCAGGTGCTTAACGAGGGGGTGGACGTGCCGGCGGCAAGCGTCGGCGTCATCCTGTCCGGCACCGGCAGCGTCCGCGAGCATGTCCAGCGCCTGGGCCGCCTGCTGCGCAAGCACGGCGACAAGCAGGCCACGCTCTACGAAGTCATTACCCGCAACACGGCGGAAGAATTCACCAGCGACCGCCGCCGCCAGCACACGGCGTATCAGTAGGTTCCGATGCAACCGGGTCGAACCGACCGGCGGTGCGAGGCGTATCATTATGCGCTGGAGCGGTTGGCGGCGCGCTGGCTCGCTGCTTGTGGCCGTCGAGCCGTCAGCTTAGAATGGCGGGTCGGTCGTCTGACAGCGCCCCCCACTACATTTCCGGCGCGGAGGAAGGCATCGTGGTCATTGACGAGGATCTGAAAAAAAAGCTCAAAGCCGCGAAGATGAAGCCGCACAACTTCGCGCTGGTGATCGTGGGCATGCAACTCGGTCTGATTGTCCTGCGCACCAAGATCCCCGGCCCGGCCATCAAGGAGAAGCAGAAGGAACTGGGCGGCACTGGCGTCGTGCTGCGCGGCCGTTGCTTCAACGAGGACGGCACGCTGGTTTTTGAAACGCCCATGCGCGCCGCCGGCGGACTCAATACCAAACTGGTGAAACACATCAAGGCCCATGCCGGCCTGACCCTGAAGGTCGAGGTCCGCCAGCTCAAGGAAGGCAGTGATGTCCCGGAGGTGTCCGACGACCAGGCTCCCACCGAGGGCGGCGCACCGACCGACGACCTGGCCCCCGAGGACACCACACCCGAAGTCGAGGAAGAAGCCAAACCGAACCCGGACGAGGTACGCTACCTGGAGCAGCGGAAGCAGCTGGAGCCGCAGATGCTTCAGCTGTTCAAGGAGAAGCGGGGGGACCTCGTCAAGCTCAAGACCGCGTTCGACTACGCGCAGCAAAAGGCCAAGACGCAGGACTACGCCCACGCTCTGCCCGGTCTGGACCTGCTGGAGAAGCTCATCCAGCAGGCGGCCACCGCCGCACCCGGCGAGACCGAAGGCCAGAAGGAGGCCGATGACTTCCCCCAGCTGTGGAAGGCCGCCGAGGAAGCCTGGCGGGACGCCGTCGATATTGTCGATGGCCAGGTGGCCACGCTGCAAAACGCCATGCGCGCGACCGGCATGGACGAACTGAAGGAAGTCGCCGAGTTCGGGCTCAGCGGCGTGACCGGCAACTTCCGCGTGCCGCTGACCGCCGCCCTGCGCAACGTCGCGGCGGCCAAGGGCGAGGCCCGCAAGAAGGAAACCGCCAAGGCGCACATTATCGTGGCCGGCTTCAAGAAGCACCTGAACAGCAGCGAGTTGGTCTTGGTGTGCGACGAGAATCCCCTGGGCGTGACCATGACCATCCGCAAAACGCTGGGGGCGGCCCTGGACCAGCTGGAAGCCGCGCTGGAAAAAGCCTGATGCGGCCAAGGAAAGTGATGGCAAGCGCAATTTGCGACCGGCTGTAGCGGTCCGCACAGCGGACCCTACAAAATGTGTAGGGTCCGCTGTGCGGACCTTAGCGCCCGGTACTACATCCACCTGGAAACGCCCTAACGCGGACCGCCTGCTAGGTACGGTTGGCGGATACCCCGAGGCCCGCTGAACTATCCGCGCCCGACACCTTCTAAACGAAAAGAGAGACCTGCCATGCCTGTACCGTGGGATCGCTTCGTGCGCGTGGTGAGCGGCGGCAAGTACGGCAACACGCAGGACCTGTTCGTCGTGCGCCGGAACAAGGTGAACGGCGCGCTGGCCGAGATCGACCAGCTGCTCGCGCCGTTCAATCCGCCGGCGGTGGCGCCGAACACCTTCCCGGAGTTGGATGGGATCCGTCAGGAGGTCGTGGACTATCGCGCCACGGTGCAGACGGCCCTGAATCTGGCCAACGCCGATCTGCGCAAGGCGACCGAATTGCTCGATCCGCTCAAAGACCAGGCCCGCGCCACCAAGGAACGCGCTCAGAAGATGACCGCCCGCGTCGAGAAGCTGCGCGAAGTGGACTTGCACTACGGCACGCCGGAGTACCAAGACGACGAGCAGCACCAGACGACGATGAAGCCTTTCGAGGACTGGGACCGCACCTATCCTCGCGCGGGCCAAGCCCTGGTCGCCATGCCGACGGGTGCCGGCGCGCTCTTCGATCACATCAAAGTGCTCGACCTCTACATCGTGCAGTTGCCGCTCATCGCCGCCCGGGTCATCCACGTCGGCACGAACAACGGCAACGGCAACGTGCCGCCCAAGATCGCGGAAAAATACCGGAACTACGCGCGGATCCAGACCGAGTGCAACGACCTGGTGCATTCCTTGACAGACCGCCGCAACTTCCTGCAAGGCATGCTGGACAAGACGCCGCTGACGGAACGACAGGTCTACCGCAGCAAGGCCGAATCGGTGAAAGCGGCAATCCGCCAGGTCAACGCCTTGATCGCGGGCAATCCGCCCAATGTGGTGGCGCTGAATCAGGTCGTGCAGCACCTGACGCAACGCAGCACGCAGATGACCAACAACAACAGCAACAAACCCGTGCCGAACCTGGACAAGGTTCTCGGCAAGAAGGGCGGCAAGGCGGGCCGCTACCGCGACATGCTGACGGCGAACGGCGCTGCCGCCATCCCGACCTTCCCGCTCGTCACGCCCGACTGCCGCGAGGATGTCATCATGGAAGCCGTCGTCGAGTGGTGTACGCGCGGCGCCTACCCGAATTTGACGGAGGACGAGGCCAAGAAGCGGGCCAAGCACGGCTACCACGACGCCCAGATCAAGGAACTGAACGAAGGCAAGGTGTGGGCCCGGATCACCCGGCCCGTGCAGCTGGAGGGCAAGGACGGCAAGCCGCTCAAGGTGGAGAGCGAGATCATTCCCGCCGCCCAGCTGGGCAACAAGTTCACCGCCCAGATGAACGGCCACGGGGTCAACTGCCACGACACCAAGGCGTACAAGACGACCAAGAACCTGGCCGCCACGGAGCTGCGCAACAAGGACGGTGAGGTCATCTTCAAGGGCCTCCGTCACGGCATCAACTGCGCTTACGGCATCACGCCGAACAAGATCAAGGAGATGCCCGACGACGAGCTGGAGACGATGGTCAACGACCTGTGCGTCGATGACCGGGCCCCGGAGGTGCGGCAGCGCGCCACGCTGCGCCGGGCGATCGAGGCGCAGCCGAACAACGCGAACCCCGCCCTGCACGATCTACAGACGACCGGCACCGCGCCGAATTACGGCATCGACGCGGCGACGGTGAAGGCGCTAGGCTTCACGCCGGCCAAGGTCATGCAAATGAACGACCGCGACCGGCGCAAGTTCCTGGAGAAGGCGCTTGCGTTCGCCCGCGACGACGAGGCCGAGGCCCGGGCGGCCCTCCGGGCGCGCCTGACCTTGCTGAACCAGCAGGGCAATAACCAGGGCAAACAGGCCCTGCTCCAGGAAATGAAGGATAACGGCAAGGTGGGCGGCGTTTCCGTGGGCGCCTTGCGCCGCAAGGCCAATGTCAACCGCTCGATGGATATCGTCGTCGCCGCCCTGGTGCGCAACCCCGACAAGCTGCGCGCCGCGCTGCTCCAGCCCAACAAAGCCGTGAACATCACCATCAATTCGATGTCGCTGGTCACGCCCGACATTTACCGCCGCGGGAAGGACGGCGACGAGGACGAGGCCAAGATGCTGCGCGAGCAGATGGCCGCCTGGGAAAAGGTGTCCGCCGATCCGCAGCCGCGCAAGGTCTGGGTCGAGGACCCCAACAACGGCAACCAGCTCACCGAGGTCACGGTGCGCATCGAGGTGCTGGCCTTCAATTTCGGCGTCAACGCCGGCGCGGTCGCCTACGGCGCAGCGCCAGGTTCCGGTTGGGGCACCTCCAACAAGTACAACGAAAAGGCCATGGACCAGCTGCTGGGCAAAAAGTCCGAGCGCCAGAAGAAGCTGGGCGGCCGGGTGGGGCGGTGGCTGGATGAGGAGCGCGAATCGCTGCGGGGCGTGCAGACCCGGCTCAAGGACGCCGTGGCCACTTTGAAGGAAAAGCAGACAGAACTCGACCGCATTCCCAAGAACACCCAGGTGCTGCTCGAACAGCAGCGCCGGGCAACGCTCAAGAACGAGATCGAGGACCTGAAACGCGACACGCGGCCGATGGAGGAGGACTTCAAGAAGCGGCTCAAGAACCTTGCCATCGTCGAGAAATTGGCCAAGCAGATTGCCCAAATCTGGGACAGCAGCAGCTACGAGAGCCAGGGCAAGGAGCCCTACAAGATGGTTTCGCGCCTGGCCGTGCTGACCCACAAGATGGGCGACGACCCCGCGTTCAACTGCAAGAGCGGCAAGGACCGCACCGGCCAGCTCGACGCCGAGGCCAAGCTGCTCGTCACCCAGATCGAGGAGGATGGCGACGTGCCCGAACCGGACCACGAGCCGACCGAACGGGAAAAGCGCAACCGTTACAATGGGGCCTTGAACTTCGGCAACCACGAGATGCAGGAGCTGAACACCGGCCACATGGGCTTCAAGCTCAAGGGCGTCAAGGCGCTGGACAAGTCGCTGCCCGACAAGGAGGGTGTGAAGACCTACCGCGGCTCGTCCGGCCATACAAAGTCGTAGCGCCGCGGAGTAGACTCGCCCGCTGCAATCGCACAAATGCTGGGTGCCCTGCCCACGGCTTTGCGTGGGCAGGGGACGCTGGCGAGGTTTCCCTGCCCACGCAAAGCCGTGGGCAGGGCACCCAGTGCGACTTCCGATCTTGCAATGGGTTCCTCTGCATCCCCTCAAAACAGCGTCAGCCGCGTGACGGCGATCTTGCCGCTGAAGCACACATCCACGTCCGCGCCGGGTTCGCGCCGGCGCTGGTGATAATTGCCGTCGTAGTAATGGTGCTCTTCCTCCAGCCGGAAGCTGAGCGGCAGCGGGCCGCGGTCGAGCCGACAGTAGACCACTTCCGGATCAGGTTCGTCCGGCGTCCGGTGCGGCAAGTTGATGTTCCAGAAGACGCCGGGCGTCCACGGCTGTGCCAGCAAGTCGCGCAGGATCGGCGTCACCCAGGTCGCGGCCCGCTGCCAATCCACCGTCAGGCCGCGCTTCAGGTAATGCGACAATGCAACGCCAGGCCGCCCGTGCAGGACCGCTTCGCGCACGGCCGCCACCGTGCCGGAATGATGCACGTCGGCGCCGAGATTGCCGCCGGCGTTGATGCCCGACAGCACCCAGTCGAAATCCGGGGCCAGCCGGTGCAGCGCCAGCCGCACGCAGTCCGCCGGAGTGCCGTGGACCGTGTAGCGGTCCGGTTCGCCAATACCGACGCGCAGCGGCCCATTCGTGGTCACGCGATGGCTACAGCCCGACTGGGCGTCGGCCGGGGCGGCTACCACGATCTGGCCGAGCGGCAGCGCGGCCTGGCGCAGGGCCGCGATGCCCGGCGCGTCGATGCCGTCGTCGTTGGTCAGCAGCAGTTTCATGCCGTCC
>JAEUIF010000511.1 GCA_016795185.1 Planctomycetia bacterium
CGACGGCAGCATTTGGGGCTTACCTTTGCGGGTCTTGCGCAGCCACGCGCCGCGGTTGCAGAACCAGGACAACAAAGTCAATAACAGCAGGCCGGCGAAGATCCAGAAGTTGAGGTTCGGCGTTTCCGCCAGTGCGTCGTAGCCTTCCTGAATTTTCAGGGCTACCGCCATGCGGCCGAACGTTTCCACCTGCTCGGGCGGTAGATGCTCGTCGTAGCTCGGCACTTTCTCCTGCACCGCCAGGCTTTCGACGATCTTGCCGTTGGTCAGGTCGGGCAGCGCCGGCAGCAGGCCCACCAAAAACGCCAGGGCCAGCAGCGTAAAGCCGAATAGCAGCCAGGTGGTGCGCTTGCTGGTGCCGGTCATGGGCGTCTTGATCTCCTCAACCACGCGGCCCTGATGCAGCAGCTGGAGGCGGGCGTCCTTGAGCCGGCCCTTGGCCAGCGGCGTAATCGCGAAGTAGATCGTGTTATTGGATGCCTTCGGTCCCAGTTCCTGCTCGGCGGGCTGTACCTGAGCGCCGGAAATCAAGGGCCGCGCGACCAGCGAATCGCCCGCGCCCGCAGCACTGGCCCCTTTGGGCTCGACCGCGCGCAATTCGACCTGCATGCGGTAGACGCCTTGCACTTTCATCCGCCGGTAATAGCGAATGCGCACCTGGTGCTTGACCGAGGAACCGGGCACATTGACGCCCGTGGGCATGGACACGGGCACTGCCACGGCCTGGGGGGGAGCCGCCACCGCCATCGTCGTATCTCCTGAGAGCGCCGCCGGTGCGAAGTGCGCGGGCCGGCGGCGGGTTCGAGAACTTGCCTGCGGGAACTGAGTCGAATTCAGTGTAACAGGGCACCGGGAGCGCACAATCGAAAACCGCTGCCGCCGCCGGGAAACCGTGCGGAAGAACGGGGATGTGCGGGCCGCACGCGGTATTTCGCCGCGCCGTGATAAGTGGCCTTTCCTTTCCGCCTCGCTTGCTGGATCATAACGCATCCGCAAAGGAGGGCGTTCATGACTGCCGTACTCTCGTCCGAGCCGGCCTCGGCCGCGCCGCAACAACAGGCCCAGCCCGGCGCGAACCTGGCGCTCACCCTGCTGGTCGCCATCAATTTGTTCAATTACATCGACCGCCAGGTGCTGGCCGCGGTCGAGCCGGAAATCCGCAAGGCACTGTTTCCGGAATCCGTCGTGCCCGGAGCGGATCGCGCCATCGTCGAGCACGCCAAGACCATGATGGGCTGGCTGTCGAGCGCCTTCCTGATCACCTACATGCTGACATCGCCGATTTTCGGCAAGCTGGCCGAGCGCTTCTCCCGCTGGTTACTGATCGGCGTCGGCGTCATCCTCTGGAGCCTGGCCAGCGGTGCTTCGGGGTGGAGCTGGAGCCACGACCTGCTGCTGGCGTACTGGGTGCTGTTCGCCACCCGCTGCCTGGTCGGCGTCGGCGAGGCGGTCTATGGACCAGTAGCGCCAACCTTGCTGGCCGATCTGTACCCGGTCTCGCGGCGCGGCCGGGTGATGGCCTGGTTCTATCTCGCGATTCCCGTCGGCGGCGCGCTGGGCTTCACGCTCGGCGAATTCGTGGCGCATGGCGGTCTGGCGGGAGTTTTCGGCGCCACGGCGGGTGGACCGGAAGCCTGGCGCTGGGCCTTCTACGTGGTGGTGCCGCCAGGGCTGCTGCTCGGCCTGTGTTGCTTCCTGATGCGCGAACCGACCGCCGGTGCATCGGACGGTGTCGCGCTGGCCGCGCGCAAGATGGCCTGGCAGGACTACCGCACCCTGCTCGAAACGCCGAGCTATGTGCTGAATACCTTGGGCATGACGGCGATGACGTTCGCCATTGGTGGCCTGGCCTACTGGATGGCGGACTATCTCGACTACCGCCAGGTGCAACCAATGGGCGGCATCGGCCCGCGCACTCTGTTCGGCGGCATCACCGTCCTCGCGGGTTTCAGCGCCACGCTGCTCGGCGGCCTGGTCGGCGACTGGTTGCGGCCTCGCTTCTCGGGTTCGTACTTCCTGGTGTCCGGCACGGCGATGATGCTGGGCTTCCCCATGATCCTGCTGATGATCTACACGCCGTTTCCCACGGCCTGGGTCTGGGTCTTTTTCGCGGTGTTCTGCCTGTTCTTCAACACCGGGCCAACGAATACCATCCTGGCCAACGTGACGCATCCGTCGATCCGCGCCACGGCCTTCGCGATCAACATTCTGGTCATCCATCTACTCGGCGACGTGGCCTCGCCGCCGCTGATGGGCAAAATCTCGGGACGCTGGAATCCGGACGTGAGTTTCATGGTGGTCTCGGCAGCGGTGCTGGTGGGCGGGGTCTTCTGGCTCTGCGGCGCGCGCTACCTGGAGCGCGACACGGCCCTGGCGCCGACACGCTTGCAGGCGTAATTCGGCGGCGCGGGCGTCCGCTGTTAGGGAAAGGTGGGCAACGGGTTGCAGCGGCGGGGAGGCGGGCGCTTGACGCCGCCGGGGACAGGTCCGACGGCAGGGCTTTCAGGGAAATTTCGACTTGCAACGATTGTGCCGTCTCCCTATACTCACTCTTTCCACTAGAATCGGCTGTCGCTAGCGTAGCTCAATCGGCAGAGCAACGGTTTTGTAAACCGTAGGTTGCGAGTTCGATTCTCGCCGCTAGCTTCCCCGCGTCCTCCCCTGCTTCCAGGCCGGAGAAACGATGGTGAGGGACAGTAACGGATTGACTGGAGCGCCCGGTATGAGGGAATGATTTCGCGGCAGGACCAGCGGGCAGGTGGCCGAGCGGCCAATGGCACCAGACTGTAAATCTGGCGAGGTCTCCTCTACGGGGGTTCAAATCCCTCCCTGCCCACTCCATTGATCGTTGCAGGATGCTGTACGATGGGTAACGCGGCAGACGCGCAGGTGAACCCGCCGGAACACCATCGACCAACTGACGTGTCTGCGGGTGTAGCTCAACGGCTAGAGCTCCTGCCTTCCAAGCAGGACGTTGTGGGTTCGAATCCCATCACCCGCTCTGACGAAGGCGGTCGCGCGAGGCGATGCTCTCGATGCGGGGAAACGAAATCTGTTGGCCAATTCGCGAAGCGTCGTGGCAACGGTCGTCAATCATGGTGTCGAGTCTGTTCCCGCGAATACCAACGTGGGCGGCCTCGATTGCTTTTGGCAAGGCAGCTGCTGCGTGAGGCTAAGATTGGCCCTTGTGTGGATTGCGGTGTATTGTATCCCCACTACGTCATGGATTTCGACCACCGTCCGGGGGAACGCAAAGTCGCGAACCTGACGGTGCTGGTGAAGCGCGGCGCAGCGAAGGAAGTGATACTCGCCGAAATGGCTAAGTGTGACTTGGTATGTGTGAACTGCCATCGCGAGCGTACCTACCAGCGGACGACGGCCAAGAATGAAGTAAGTGTGGTAGATCCGCTGCTGTAGCTCAGTGGTAGAGCACGTCATTGGTAATGACGAGGTCCTGGGTTCAAGTCCCAGCAGCAGCTCTCGGGATGATGAAGGCAACTATCGTGGCAACACCCTGATATACCGGAGTTCGATCCGGCATGCTTGTTTTGAAATTGCGGAGGAACGATGGCTAAGGAAGCTTTTGCGCGGACCAAGCCGCACGTCAACGTCGGGACCATCGGGCACATCGACCACGGCAAGACGACCCTGACGACCGCCCTGGTCATGCGTTCGGCGGCCAAGTTCAAGCCCGATTTGAAGGTCAAGACCTACAAGGAAATCGCCAAGGGCGGTACCGTCCGCGACGACCTGAAGACCGTGACCATTGCGGTGGCGCACGTCGAGTACGAGACCGCCAACCGGCACTACGCGCACATCGACTGCCCCGGCCACGCCGACTATATCAAGAACATGATCACGGGCGCGGCCCAGATGGACGGTGCCATCCTCGTGGTGGCCGCCAACGACGGCCCGATGCCGCAGACCCGCGAGCACTTGCTGCTGGCCCGCCAGGTGAACGTCCCGAACATTGTCGTCTTCATGAACAAGATCGACACCGTGGACGACCCCGAACTGCTCGACCTGGTCGAACTCGAGCTGCGCGAGTTGCTCACCAAGTACGGTTTCCCCGGCGACAAGACGCCGATCGTCCGTGGCAGCAGCTTGCCCGCCATGCTCTGCGCCGGCAAGGTCGACGCGGACTGTAAAGGCATCGACGATCTGTTCGACGCCCTCGATTCGTACTTCCCCAACCCGGTTCGCGAGGAAGACAAGCCCTTCCTCATGTCGATCGAAGACGTGTTCTCGATCAAGGGCCGCGGCACGGTGGGTACGGGCCGCATCGAACGCGGCCGCTGCAAGGTCGGCGACGAAGTCGAGATCATCGGCCTGATGAAGACCGCCAAGAAGACGGTCGTCACCGGCGTGGAAGCGTTCAACAAGCCGATGGAATTCGGCATGGCCGGCGACAACGTCGGCGTGCTGCTCCGCGGCGTGGACCGCGACGGCATCGAGCGCGGCCAGGTGCTGGCCAAGCCTGGCTCGATCACCCCGCACACCAAGTTCGAGGCCAACGTCTACATTCTCTCGAAGGACGAAGGCGGCCGGCACACGCCGTTCTTCGCCGGCTACAAGCCGCAGTTCTACTTCCGCACCACGGACGTCACCGGCTCCTGCACCGAGCTGAAGGCCGAGGACAACAGCAAGGCCGAAATGTGCATGCCCGGCGACAATATCAAGATGACGGTCGAGTTGTTGCCGGAAATGCCCATCGCCATGGATGAAGGGCTCCGCTTCGCCATTCGCGAGGGCGGCAAGACTGTCGGTTCGGGCGTCGTCACCAAGATCTTGGCGTAAGTTACTGGGCCCCCGACGGCCGTCTCCGAGGCGGCCGTCGGCTGCTGGATACTTGACCATGCGCGAATACGTTTGGCTCGAATGCACGGCGTGCGGTGCTCGCAACTACCGCACGCCCAAGGAAACCCGCGGTGCCGACCGCCTTGAACTGAAAAAGTTCTGCCGCAAGGAACGCAAGCACACAGCGCACAAGGAATCGCGGAAGAAATAGGATGAAGTGATAAAATGGCGAAGGGCCGGGGCCGGTGACCGACGGCTCGTGAGGTGGCGGCGAGAACGGCAACGGGTCTCGTCCATTCTTCACGGCCGCGGGCGATCGGCCGTTGGCCGTTCCCGTAGGGCAGTAGCTCAATTGGCAGAGCAGCGGTCTCCAAAACCGCAGGTTGAGCGTTCGAGTCGCTCCTGCCCTGCCTCGACTCGTGCGAGACTGGCGTCCAGGGACGGGGGCCAGCAAGCCCATCCCGGCTCGGGACACACCCAACCGACCACCGAACCTTAAAGGATGAGTCATGGCCGTTGCCGTCAAGAACGCATCGGAAGCGGCGCCCCAGAGTGCCCTGGACCGCGCGACCACCGGCAGCCTGGTGGCGGCGCTCTACGTCCTGGGCAGCATTGGCGTCGTCTTCTATGCGATCCCGTGGGTGTGGAACACCGTGTTCGGGCCGGGCCGTGAACTGATCAATCCGTTCGCGGACGGCGCGTTGCTGCTGACCGCGATGATCGCGGGCGGCTTCGGTCTGGGCTGGCTGGGTGCCAAGCGCGTCAACTTCGATCCGCCGCGCGGCATGCGGGCTGGCGTCTTCGTGGTGGTCGTGGGCTTGGCGGCCATCGCCTTCACTGCTTGGTGCGTCGGCACGCTGCTGGAGAAATTCGTCCTCAAGGACGAAAGCCTGCGCGTGGTCGGTCTGACCATCACCCTGGCGGTGGTGGTTGGCCTCGGCTACCTCGGGCTGCGCAAGTTCCTCCAGCCGGGCATGGAAGACACCCTGACGGCCTTCGAGGACCAGGGTTGGTTCAGCCTGGCCGCGTACAAGAAGAACCAGGGCCAGCGGGTGCGCCGCGGCACCATCCTGGGCATCCTGATCCTGGCGGGCTGCGGCATCTGGGTGCTGGTGGACCACAAGACGTTGGTTTATGGGCTGCCGCACGAAGGCGTGGCCAGCATGAACCACTGGTTCGTATCGTTGCCGTTCACGGGCGGCCAGCAACTCATGCTGCTGCGTGACGTCCGTTTCACCGTGCCGCTGCTGCTGACCGCACTGTCGCTCTGGTTCGCTTATCGGCTGGTGAACTTCCCGACGTTCGCCGACTTCCTGATTGCCACCGAAGCGGAAATGAACAAGGTGTCGTGGACCTCGCGCAAGCGGCTGTTCCAGGACACGATGGTGGTGCTGGTCACCGTGGTGATGATGACCATCTTTTTGTTTTTGATCGATACCGCCTGGTTCTTTCTGCTGACCCAGATCGGCGTGCTGCAAAAGCCGAATCCCGAAAACCAGCCCAAGAGCGGCCGTGTGGAGTTGCCCTGGTAGGGCCTTGCCGCCGGGTGCTGGACGCGATCTCGATCGCCAAAGGCTTGCTGCCATGACTGACCAACCCGTCGCCCCTGACACCCTGACCGCCGAACCGGAAGCTCCGCCGGTGCCCGTGGAAGCTGCGCAGGCTGACACGCCGGCAGCCGACGCTCCCGCGCCGGAAGCTCCGGCCCCAGAGCCCGCGGCAGCTCCGGAAGCCAGTGGCGACGAAACCGTCGTCGAGACGCCCGCCGAACCGAAGGCGGAGAAGGCCAAGAAGGCGAAGAAGAAAGCGGCCGATGAGCCAGCCCCCGCTGTCGAAGCGCCGCCAACACCGGCTGGCGACGGCGCGGCGGTAACCGATGTACCGGCCAGCAACAAGCACTGGTATGTCGTCAAGGTGCAGAGCGGCCGGGAGGAATCGATCAAGGATGCCGTCGAGCGCCGGGTGAAGATCGAAGGGCTGGAAGAGCACTTCGGTCAGATCGTCATCCCGGTGGAGAAGGTCGTCGAGGTCCGGCACACCAAGGAAGGCAAGACCCAGCGCGTCACCCGGTCACGCAAGCTGTATCCGGGTTACCTGATGGTCGAGGTCGAATTCAACGACCGCATCCTCTACCTGTTCCGGGAAACCTCCGGAGTGGGCGACTTCGTCGGCGGCGGGCAGAACAAACCGCCCGTGCCGATGTCGGCCCGCGAAGTGGACAAGATGCTCCACAAGGCGCCCGACGAGAAACCCACCGAGAAGAAGCCGATCTTCGAGATGGGCGACCGCGTCAAGGTCATGAAGGGGCCGTTTGCCGGCATGGAAGGCGAGATCAAGGAAATCCTGACGGCCAAGGACAAGGTGCGAGTCGAGTTGACTATTTTCGGCCGCCCGGTGCCGGTCGAGTTGGAATTCTGGGACGTGGAGCGGGCCTGACCGCACAGTTTAGCCGCGAGCCCAAGGCGAGCGCTCATCTGAAGGAACCATCATGGCGAAGCAGGTAACGGCACAGATCAAGCTGCAATGTCCAGGCGGGCAGGCCACGCCGGCCCCGCCGGTCGGCCCCGCGCTCGGCCAGCATGGCGTGAACATCGGTCAGTTCGTGACGCGCTTCAACGACCAGACCAAGGAACTCAAGGGCATGCCGGTCCCGGTGGTCATCACCGTGTACTCCGACCGCAGCTTCGAGTTCGCGGTCAAGAGTCCGCCCGCCGCCATCCTGCTCAAGCAGGCCGCCGGCATCCCCATCGAGAAGAAGAAGGGGGGCGATTTGATTCCGGGCGAGGAAAAGACCAAGAAGACCGGCAAGTACAAGGGCTTCAAGGTCAAGTCCGCCCAGGTGCAGGAAATCGCCAAGAAGAAGGAGAAGGACCTCAACGCCCGCGACCTGGATCACGCGGCGCGCATCGTGGCCGGCACCGCGCGGAGCATGGGCATCAGCATCGAAGGTTGACGTCCGCAATTCGGGGTAACATGGGAAGCGTTGGCACGCTGAACCACGGCGGGCCAGGGCTCCCCGTTTGCCATTGGTTTTCCTATAATCTTCTTGGAGCCGCCGCAATTACTCGCAGCACCGCCGAACTCCAGACCTGATCGGGAGAACGGTTCGGCACGGCCGCAGCGGGAAAATGATTGGCAGCCCTCAGACTCCACGGAAAGCATAGCACCCACCATGGCCAAGAACAAATCCGGTGAAGCGAAGGCGGACGACGCGGCCGGCACGGCGGCCCCTGCCGCAGCCGAAGCAGCGCCGGCCAAGGAACCCAAGAAACCAAAAGAGCCCAAGGAGGGCAAGGCCAAGGGTGCGCCCGCGGGCGACCAGCCAACCGCGGAAAAGCCCGCCGCCACCGGCGAAGCGGCCCCGGCTGGCGAGCAGACCAGCGCCAAGAAGAAGGGCAAGCAGCCCGGCAAGTCGCCGCGCCGTGGTAAGAAGCTGCGCGAAAAGATGGCGCAGCTTCAGCAGAAAATCGCGAAGGAAGGCGTGGTGCCCGTCAAGCGCGCCATTCAAATGCTCAAGCAGGCCAAGCGCGCCAAGTTCGATGAGACCGTTGAAATTCACATGGCGCTGGGCATCGACACCGCGCAGAGCGACCAGATGGTGCGCGGCAGCGTCTCCCTGCCGCACGGGATCGGCAAGACCGTCCGCGTGGTGGTCTTCTGCCAGGGCGACAACATCGGCAAGGCCAAGGACGCCGGGGCCGATTTTGCTGGGGCCGACGACCTGATCGAGAAGATTCAGAAGGAAAACTGGCTGGACTTCGATATCGCCTTGGCCACCCAGGACCTGATGGGCAAGGTGTCCCGGCTCGGCAAGGTGCTCGGCCCGCGCGGCCTGATGCCCACGCCCAAGGCCGGCACGGTCATTCCCGCCACCAGCGACGTGGCCGCCGCCGTCAAGGAGTTCAAGGCCGGCAAGGTCGAGTACCGCGCCGACAAGGGTGGCAACGTCCACGCGGGCGTCGGCAAGCTCAGCTTCGAGGACGACAAGCTGGCGTCCAACATTCACGCCTTCGTCGAGCAGATTCGCTCGGTCAAGCCCTCCGGTGTGAAGGGCAACTATATCAAGTCGGTTACGCTGTCGGCCACCGTCAGCGCCGGCGTGCCGGTCAGCGTGTAGCCGGCCGTTGCTGAATGTTCGGCCGATAGGCTCGTATTACCTCTTTACCGGCGGGCAGCCCGCACCACGGATAAGCCATGAGCAAAAAAGTCAAACAGATGGAATTGGACGCCCTGAAGGACACCTTCGGGGAAGTGCGCAACTTCGTCGTCCTGACCAGCGCCGGGGTCGGCAGCCAGGCGGACAACGTCCTGCGCTTGCAATTGCGGAAGAAGAACATCCGCTTGCAAATGGTCAAGAACAGTCTGTGCCGCAAGGTCTTCGAGGGGATGGGCATCAAGCTCGCCAACGCCTGGGGCGGCTCCACCATCATGGCCTGGGGCGCGGACAGCGTGGCCGAACTGAGCAAGACGCTCGAAGCGGCCCTGAAAAAGCTGCCCAAGATCACGGTCAAGACCGCCGTCGCCGAGGGGCAGGAAGTGCCCTTCAAGACGGCCCTGACCATGCCGACCCGGCAGGAAGCCATCGGCCAGGTGGTGGCCATGATCTGCGGCCCGGCGGCGCAAATCGCCGGTTGCATTGCCGGCCCGGCGGGCCAGATCGCCGGCCAGATTCAGACGCTTGCCGAGAAGAAACCCGAGGAGGCCGCTGCGGCAGCGCCTCCGCCGGCCTGATTTTTTGCGAGAGAACCCAAGGCTATTACGCTAGTTGCTGCCCCGCTTCAGGCAGCACCGCACCTGGAAAGGAATAGGATCACATGGCTGATTTTTCCCCTGAAGTCACGGAGTTGGGCGACAAGATCGTCGGCCTGACCATCGCCAAGGCGGTGGAACTCCGCGACTACCTGAAAGAAAAGTACAAGATCGAACCGGCCGGCGGCGGCGTCGTCATGGCGGCTGGCCCCGCAGTGGGCGGTGGCGGCGCGGCAGCCGAGAAGCCTGCCGAGCAGACCGAGTTCACGGTGACGCTCGACGGCTTCGACGCCGCGAAGAAGATCAACGTTATCAAGGTCGTCCGCGAGATCACCGGCCTGGGCCTCAAGGAAGCCAAGGACCTGGTCGAAGGCGCGCCCAAGCCGGTCAAGGAGAACATCCCGAAGGCGGACGCCGAAAAGATCAAGAAGCAGCTGGAAGACGGCGGCGCCAAGGCGTCGCTCAAGTAAGCTTTCAGCCACCCCGTTTAGCCGCGAGCCGGAGGCGAGCGCTGGTGAAAGAGCG
>JAEUIF010000515.1 GCA_016795185.1 Planctomycetia bacterium
CAAGGCTTCCGGGTGGCGGTGCATGATCTGGGTCTGGACGCGGTGCCGTGCGGCTACGACAAGGACAGCCCCGACCGCCAGCGCCCTCGGTTTCACCGGGGGCCGCTACAGATGCTCGGCTGGCTGGCGGCCTTGGTGTACAACGCGGCGGCCGATCTGGCGGACAGGTTGGGCACCGGCTACGTCGGCGAACACGTCAAAACGCTGCGCCGCCAGTTCTTCAACCGGCCGGGGCAGTTGTACGAAACGCCGGAAGCCCTGATCGTCTACCTGGACCCGTTCGCAGGCCAGGAGGCGTTGGTGCCGGTGATCGATGCGCTGAATGCCCGGCACCATCGTTTGCCCTGGTTAGAGAACCGTCGCTTGGTGCTGTCGTTGACGCCGACCGGTCAAGCCCGGCCGGGACCGTAATGCGTCATTGTTAAGTGATAGAGCCTCAAAAACCGTTTGGTGCTAGTCGCAAGCGAGGAATGGCACACGGAGTTTCCCTGGCGCAACACCCACGGCGGGCTACGCCCCTCAATCCATTTGCGGAGCTTTCCCTTCCGCCTCCAGTTGCTGCACGCTCGCTTCGAGATGCACGCGCATCCAGTGGGCGGCTTGTTCGGGGTCTTGCCGGCGGACGGCGGCGAGAATCTGGCCGTGGTGTTCGTAGGCGAATGAACTGCCGAAGCGGCCCATCGTCTTGAGGCGCGTGGCGATCAGCAACTGGTGAAACGGTTCGAGCACCAGCGGGAACAGCGGATTGCCCGAGGCTTCCGCCAGCGTGGCGTGGAACGTCAGGTCGGCGGCGATGCGCGTCTCCAGCGACTGGCGGAGGTCGCCCAGGACGCGCTGGGTTTCCTCAAGGCGTTCCAGGTGTTCGGGCTGGCGGCGGCGTGCGGCCAGCGCGGCCAGCGAAGTCTCCAGGGGCAGCCGCAGTTCGGCGAGGTACTGGAGCTTGAAGTCCGGCCGCGTCAGCAGCTGCTCCATGCCGACCTTCACCGGCTGCCCGCTCGGTGCTTGCACGCGCGCGCCCGAGCCGCGCCGGATGGTCACCAGTCCCAGGCTGGCCAGCCGGCTCAGCGCTTCGCGGACGACGCTGCGACTGACCTTCAGGCGTGCGCTGATGGCGCGCTCGGCGGGCAGCCGCTCGCCGGGCGTCAGTTCCCCGCTCAGGATCGCGTTCTGATAGAACTCGGCCACCTCGCGGACGTGATCGCCTTCCGCCGGGCTGATGGCCGACTGGCTCGCTCGCTGTCGCTTCACGCCGCTCCCTCCACCAAACCGCAGACTGACCGTCGATCATCTTACGGATCGCTGCACTCTCTGCGCAACCGTAATCGTTGGTGGCAGCCTGAACCCGCGACGGCCAGGTGTCCGCGGCCCGGCGCTTTGCTTTCGCCGGGCCGGGCCGCCCTGGATAGACTGACGGAGTGCAGCCGGGGCGTCAGGCCGTCGGCGGCGTCGCTCGAACTTTCGGAGTCCGCTTCATGTCCGATGCCACCGGCAAGAAACTGTTGAAACTCCTGCAATCGGGGGCTGCGGTGGAAGTGCGCCGGGCCGCCGCCGTGGTCGTGGGGGAACTCGGCAACAAGGACAAGGAAACGGCCGATGCCGTGGTGGCCCTGCTGGACGACGCCGACGCCGAGTTGCGCCTGGCCGCCATGAAGGCCGCCGGCAAGCTGCACGTCGAGCGGGCGCTGCCGCAGCTGGTGGACCGGGTGCGGCTCGGCGGGCCGGAAGCCGACGTGGCTGCCCAGGCCGCCGCGCGGCTCGGAACCAAGGGCATTCGGGCGTTGCAGGACGTGATGGCGCATACCGCGCCAGGCCTGCGCCGCCGCATCGCCGCCGCCCTGGCCGCGGCCGGCAATGCCAGCGCCGAGTTGACCGCGCTCGACAGCGTGCTCGATGCCGACGCCGGCATGGTCGATGCCGTCACTAGGACCCTGGCCGCCGAGATCCATGCCCTGGCCCCGGCCCAGCGCCGCGCCCTGAACGACCATATCCTGGAACTGCTCAAGCCGAAGAAAGGCACGGCGCTGCCGGCGCATTCGGAAGCCGCCCTGCTGCGGCTGCTCGCGGCCGTGGGCGATCCCGCCAATGAAGCAATCTTCTGGGGCCGCCTGGAGCCGAACTATCCACCGGCGCTGCGCATCGAGGCGTTGCAAGCCCTGGGCAACCTACCCACACCGACGAATGTCACGCAGCAGAAACGACTGCTGGCCTGCGCCCTGGACCGCGATTTCCGCGTGGTCGCACCGACGCTGATGCTCCTCAAGGCGGTGCCGGTCAAGAGCAACGCCTGGAAGGAATGGCTATCGCTGCTGCAAGCGCCGGACGTGGCCGTGCGTCGCTTCGCCATCGACAAGCTGGCCGAGCACGATACCGAGGAAGTGGCTCAGGCGTTGCTGCCGCAGTTGAAGCACCCGGATCGAGCGCTGCGCGAGCAGGCCCTGGCCTCGCTGGCGAAACGGCAGCACGGCGCGTCAGCCCTGGTGGAACTGCTGCTCGAAGCCGACACGCCGGACGCCGCCTGGCAGCTGGCCCGCATGCAAGCCGCCCTGGTCAAGCACTACCCGCCGGCGCTGCGGCAGAAGCTATTCAAGACCGCCTGCACTTATCTGGAAGGGGAGAGCGACGACCGCCGCGCCGATGCCTTGCTGTTCCTGCTCAACGAAGCGGATGCCAAGGAACTCCGCGAGCAGCTGGCCGAGCGCGCCGTGGCCTTCCGCAAGAAGAAGCAGTATCCGCGCGCCCTGGTTTACCTCAAGTTGCTCGGCCGCGACCCGGCCTGCGGCGAGGGGCTGCGCTTCGAGTTGGCGGCATGCGGGTTGAAGCAATCCGCGCGCGACCTGTCGCCCGCCGCGCGCCAGGCCGACCCGGCGCTGCACCAGTTCACCCGCCTGCTGCACAACCACGAAACCCATCCGCAGACCTACCTCGAAAAGGCCGGCTGGCTGGAGCCGGAAGACCTCTTCTACCTGGGCTTTCACTTCATCGAGGGCGCGGGCGCGGAACGGGAATTCGGCGCTCAGGTGCTGCGCTGGCTGCTGAAGAAATCGCCAAAGGCCAAGCAAGCCAAGGATGCGAAGAGCAAGCTGAAGGGTGCGGGGCTGGCGTGAGCTTCGTGGAGGCGAGCGGCGGGCGTGAGCCCGCTGTTTGGACCTTCAGACGCTATGGTCCGCACCGCGGACCCTACCGTGATTTCGTAGGGCCCGCGGTGCGGACCGCTCCAGCCGAGCGCAAACTGCGCTAGCCCGACGCATGCAAAACCGCCTTCCGGCGGCGAACGACTCGCCGCCTGAAGGCGGAACTACGAACCTGGAACCCAGCATCACGGCTTCACGGAGAAGGTCCGTTCGAGCTTCGTGATGCTGCCCTGCTTGTCCTTGATCGATACGGTCAACTTACCGCGTGCTAGACCGGCAAGCGGCTTGTCGAGCGGCAATTCCCAGACGCTATTGCCCTTCGCCTGGAACCGTTTGGCGAGGTTTTCACCCGCCGCGACGCCATTGACCGGGAAGTCCACCGTCACGGTGAAGCTGTCCAGGTCCAGGCCGCTGCCGTAATCGTGCAGACCGACGACCAGCTTGGTCAGCGGCGCATTCGCGCCGGGCCGCGGGTAGGGCAGCGCCAGCGTCGGCCGCTGGTCATCCAGCATCCAGCCGTAGCTCTTCGCTTGCGGGTTCGCAGGATTAAAATCGAGATCAATCGGGCAGCCCAAATCGATCCAGCGAATGATCGTCCGCTTATCCTCATCGGTCAGCGGCGCGACCTTGATCGGCTTGCCGTCCGGTCCCTTGTAGGTGCCGGCGACGGCTTCGGGCGGCGGCATCGCGCTGCCAACGTAGTCGAGGTCCGAGAGACTTTCCTGGTTGCGGTCCTTCACCGGCTGGCCTTTGAGCTGGAGGGTCGTCGGATCGCCCGCGACTGCTTCGGACGGGAAGTCATCGTTGGTCCAGCCGTCGGTGCGGCGGCCGAGGATTTTCCAGACCAGCAGGCTGCGCCGCGACTGGAACTCGCGGATGTAGCGCGACGCGTTCTGCTGCCGCCAGGCGCCGATGATTGGCTTGTGGCCGAACTTGCCCTGCCGGTCAGCGGCGAGGCGGAAGTAGGTGCCCGCCACCTTGCCGACGTAGGAAATATCCATCTTGGCATCGTCGTCCAGCACCAGCTTGGCCGGCGGGTTTTCCACCTTCGAGGTATGGCACGCCGCACAGCTGCGTTCCAGGATCGGTTTGACGTCGCGGTAGTATTCGACATTGTGGACGCCCTCGACGTAACGCAGGCCAGTCTCGTTCTTCGCATCCCATTGCTTGCCCGACTGGTCGTTGGCCTTCGCGGTCAGCAGCGTGGCCTTCTGCGTCAGGTCGAAGACTGGATAATCCTTCTTCGCGGCGAGCGTCAGGTTGAAGTCGGTCGGCTTCTGGCTGTGGGCATGGCAGCCGCCGCAATCGTTGCGAATCTCGCCGGGCCGGCTCTGGTGCCACGTCTGCGCCATGTTCAGCACCATGCCGTCCTTGTCCAGTGTCTGGAAGGTGTAAGCCACATCCGCCGGGATCTTCGCCAGGAAGCTGGTATCGGGGTTGCCGTCGGGGTCGAGAGGTTGCACCCCCTCACCCTTACCCTCTCCCGCCTGGGGAGAGGGAGATTTGGTGAACTTGCGCAGCGGAATCTCACCAAGGACGCGCAGCCGTTCGTGGGCATGGCTGTAGAACTGCCGGCCGGACTTCGGGCCGCGGTTGCGGTCGGTGGTCGGCTCCATCGCCAGGATGCGGACGGCGTGGATGTCCTCGTTCGTGTACAGGCCGGCATCGCCGCCCTGGTTGACCCAGTTGAGCGAAGCCCCGTTTTCGCGGGTGTTGAACGGGTCCAGGCCCTGGTAGCCGCGCGAATCCCTGCCGCCCGCGAAGGTGGCAGTCACCTTGCCCGGCGGCACCACGCCGTTGGGATACGATTCCCGCTTGTAGAAGCTGGACGTGCCGACCAGGCCGAACGGTGTGCCTTCGGGCAAATGGGGGGACAGCTTGCCGTCGTTCTTCAAGGTCGGCAGCGTCTTCGGTTGCTCCACGCCATAGATGCGCTGGTAGGACACCAGCGCCCGGGGCCATTGCTCGTTGAAGTCCGGATCGTTCTTGATGAGCAGCATCTGGCCCGGTTCGTCGATCGGCTTGCCCGACTTGATGAGGTACAGCCCGCCGTCGATCATCGGCAGGTGCGTGTACTGGTGGTTGGCCGGGCCGGGCGAGTAGCAAGTGAGCAGGTGGTTATCGGGCGCGGCGGCGGGATGCGTGAACTTGCCGACCTTGGGCGAGGTCTTGTCGCCGCGCACCGACGGGCCCGCGGGCGAATCCTGGGCGGGGGCGAAGCGGGTCAGCGCTTCGATGCCGTGCGGGCTGAAGGGCAGCCGGCGATACTGGCCCAGTCCGTTATCGAACCGGCCTTCGCGCAGCGGTGGGTTGCGCGGATCGCTCATGTAGCCGGGACCGAAGGGCGGGTAGCCGTCTGGAGCGGCGGCCGGCAGCTTCAGGTAAGTGCCGAAGCCGCTGTTGTTCTGGTTGTAGTATTCCTCCGCGACAATGGAACCGTCAGACAGCTGCGTCTGGAAGTGAAACGCATTCGGCGCGCCTTCGCCGGGCAGGAAGGCGGAAATCATCGGCCCCCAGTTGGTGCCGTCCGGGTTGATGGTCCACAGGCCCCACATGATGCTGCTGCGCAGGCCCTGCGATTCCAGCGAGCTGAACATGATCCGCCCGTCCTTGAGGACGACGGGATGCAGCGCCATGCCCAGGTTCAGATGGCCGATGCACTCGACGTTCTTGCCGTCGTCATCCATCACGAACAACTGCTGCACGGGCGATGGATGCTTGGGCGGACGGAAGGCGTTGCGATTGCTGGTGAAGACCAGCCGGCCGCCGGGCAGCGGGCAAGCGCCCATGTTCAGCACGCCATAATTAAGCCAGTTTTTGTCCTTCTCGTTCTTCCGACAATCCGAGGACCAGTTGCCGGCTCCGGTGTTGGGCGTGTATTCCTGGTGCGTCAGCCGGACGATTTGCCGGCTCTTGACGTGAATCTTGTAGATGTCCGCCCCGCTGAAAGGCGGCTGGCCATGCTGGCTGGTGCCCTTCAGGCCCTGCACGTGCGAGTAGAACACCCATTCGCCGTCGATGGACACCATCGGATCGGCTATGGCCCCATCCTCGCCGCCCTTGACGAGCACCTCTTCCTTGCCGTCCGGACGGAGCAGCATCAGGTCGGCGTTCGGTTCCATCAGGGCGGGATGAGCGATGTCGGCCCAGACGGTCCGGCCCTTGTCGCCCTTGCGCGGCGCTTTCACGTAGACGATGTCGTAGTCATACTTGACGCTGGCATCAGTCGCGATGGCCGGCGGAGTGACGTTGATCGGATCGAGGAAGCGTTCGGGCTGCTTCTTCGCTTCCTGGGTCAATGCCACGGTTTGACAGGCGATCAGGCCGAGCGCGCCCAGCAACAGGGCAGCCAGATAGCGGCGAGTAAGCATGGCGGGCACTCCAGGGAGTGAGGAAAATCGGCAACAGGCAGGAGGCGGACGGAGGAAGCAAGCACCCGGCGGTCCAATGGGGGGACTGAACCGCCGGATGCTGAGCTATTGCAGGAGTAGTGCAAGGTGGGTGCGCGGCAAATTCCGAATCCGAAGAAAAAAGCGCCCGCCGGTTAGCGACGCTTCGTAGAAGCGTGATTCGCCGGCGAAACATCGGCCCTCACCGCTGGCCATCAGTGGCACGTAGACGGCCGAACTGACGGCGGTAACAATGGCTGGTCGGAGGTGTTGTCGATGACGGAAGCCGAGTGGCTGAACGGCTGCAACTCGATCACCATGTTGGAGTCACTACGCCAGGTTGCAGATATCAGGAACTTGTCCATCTATCAAGTTGCCAGTGGCCGTAAGCTGACCCTGTTTGCCTGTGCCTGCTGTCGGAGTATTTGGCAGTTACTGGTGGACAAGCGAAGCCAGCAAGCTGTGGTGTTAAGAGAACAGTTTGTTGACAGCGATGATTCCTACCTCAGCTACGAATACATGGTTGAAGGAACTGAATTCAACGACGTCGTCGCGGCGGCGTTTGACGCTGCTGACGATCCCAGTCCGCTCACCGAAAGTGTGCCGCGTGATGCACTTGTTGACGCTGCAGCTGCAGCCATTGGTACGCTTCCCGGCGACTGGCGATTCTGGCTTGAAAGTGTTCAAGAAACCGCCCGGATTGCTGGCCGCGCCACGGAACGAAGCGGGAGAAATGTAGTAGATGAGAGTTTGAAGCAGAGCTGCCTACTCCGCGACATCTTAGGCAACCCCTTCCGCCCGGTCACCGTTGATCCCACCTGGCGCACGTCCACGGTCGTCAGCCTGGCGCAAGGCATCTACGACGAGCGCGCCTTCGACCGCTTGCCCATTCTCGCTGACGCCCTCGAAGACTCCGGTTGCACGAATGCAGATATGTTGAACCATTGCCGGCAGCCGGGCGAGCATGTACGCGGTTGCTGGGTGCTGGACCTCATCCTTTCAAAAGACCGCTGAAGCCAGCGCCTATCACTGCCCGCCGGCACCGCCTACAATCAGTGTGACCGCGTTGCTACCGTTGGCCCACTGGTGCCAGCAGCAACGCTGTACGCACGGAGGAAGTACCCCATGTCCGACTTCGTTGATCTCTCCCTGCCCCCCCGCGCCCAGCACGAACGCCACGGCAGACCCCGCCGCGCTGGACTCAA
>JAEUIF010000519.1 GCA_016795185.1 Planctomycetia bacterium
TGACGGCAGATGGCCTCGCCGGAGGTTTCACCGTCGGTCAGCACCACGACCTGGGACAGACGGCCGCCCTGGGGCTGCTTGAGGACTTCGTCCATGCCGGCGCGAATACCCTGATCCATGGCGGTGCCGCCTGGATCGACGTCGTACATATCGACCTTGTCGATGACGTCGAAGATCTTGGCCTTTTCGCTGACGGGGGTGGAGGGCAGGAGCACCTGGCAGTTGTAGGCAAACGCCACAATGGCCAGGGTGTCCGCGGGTTTCAATTTGTCGATGGAGGACTTGGCAGCCTGCTGGATGCGCTTGAGACGAGCGCTGCCCGTGCCGTCCTCTTCGTACATGGAGCCCGAAACGTCGATGACCAGCGCCAGGTTGAGGCCCAGCGCCTTGCCCGCGGCGGCTTCGCCGGTCGGGATGAGCTTGACCAGACAGTAGCTGGCGGCAGTGTCACCGAGCACCGCGATGCTGTTGCGGTGCATCATGCGTTCGATGTTGATCTTGGCCGGCATCGTTACGACCTTCTTTGAAATGGAGCCACGATGAGGAGACCCTGAAGACGAACCCCAGTCGCCGGTGCGGAGCCGGAGACGCCGGCCGCCGTTCATCGGGTCGCGGCGAGAGACACGACTGCCGATGAAGGGAAACCGGGCTCAGTCCGAAGCCGCCGGCCGCGCCGAGTCTCTATGCTCGGCCGCTCCGGCTTCGCACGCCGCCGCTAGCCGCCTGGCCAGGCTTTCCATTTGTCGGGGAATCCACAAAGGGAATCAGCTCGCGATAGGTGCGCTTCGGTCCTGAACACTGGCACGTGAACACCGGATAACTGGATAGCCCGCATTATTAGCACACAACTGCGCCGCTGGCAACAGGCTGGTTTCAGATTTTTCCGGAGATTTTTTTTCAGCCCCGCAAGGCCGTCAAGCCTTACCGCGCCGGCAAAGTTTTCCCGGTCCAATCCATCCTGTTTCCCCGGAAAAACCGCGATTTTCCTGGGAAATTACCGTCTCCAGCGCACGCCGTCGAGTCTTCGCAGCGGGCCGCCACGCATCCATGAATTTTGATTTTTTTCTGTGTTGAAGCCGCGCGGTTCGGTTTCTCGAACGGGCCGTCCGCGGGGCCAGCGCCCCGGAACCGGATGGCGAGCCGCGCCCCGGCGAGTGGGGATTTTTCGGGACGGGACTCAGATGTTTGTCGCCGAACTGGTCTGGCAAGTTCCGGAAAACCGCCGGCCGCCGGGCAAAAACGGCATGCACTGACGGCGCGGCGTCAGCCGCGCCCGCCCGCGCCGGCCAGCTGCCAGACAGCTGTCAGCACCCCGAGCAACGCGCCGCCCACGGCCCAGACCAGCGCTGCCAAACCCACCCAGGCCAGCGTCGCCAGCCAGGCCGACTCGTGCAGCGCGGGCCAGGCCGGCAGCTGCGTCCAGAGCAGCCTCGTCGGCCCGTCGAGGCTCGGCAGCAGACAGGCGAGTGTGGCCGCGCCCGCGAGGCCCGCGCCCGCGCCCGCGAGCAGGCCGGCTGGCACATCGCGCCAGCTGCCGCGGCGCAACGCCAGCGCCGCGCCCGCCAGCGCGCCGAGCCACCAGGTCGCCAGCACGAAGCGCTGTACGAATTCCGGCCCGCCCGGCGCTTCGGCCCAGCTGGCGAACGCGCCCGCCCCCACGCCGGGACCGAGCCCCAGCACGCGCGCCACAATGTCGGCGGGCCCCGCCAGCGCCAGACGCAGCAGCAAGCCCAGTGCCGCGCCGTGCAGCACCCACCGCAGGCACGGACGCCGCGGCGTCCGTGGGCGGCGCACGTCGAGTCGCACGCGCAGCGCCAGCGGCTGGCCCGCATTGGCGGTGATGCGCAGCTGTGCTTCGTGCCGGCCGACGGGTAAGCCGCCGGGATCGATCTCGTAGTTCAGCTGGACGCGCTGCGGCCCGCCGACGTGCGGCGTCGTCACGCGCAACCAGGGCATGTTGCTCTCGGCCGCGGCGTGCAGCCATTTACGCTCGTCGGCGGTCAACTCCACCTCACCGCGCAGTAGCTCATCGTCGGCGGTTTCAAAAACGGCTTCGGTGGCGGCGAGGCGGATGCGCGGCGGTCGGGCCAGGCCGAGCGCCTCGAACAACTGCTGCACGGCGGCCATGCCCGGCGCGGCCAAGCCCACGACGGGATAGGGCCAGCCGTTGGCTACAAACCAGCGGGCGACTTCGCCGGCACGAAGCAGAGCAATCGCCGGCCGGGGGTTGGCCTTCATCAGCACCGCCAGCTGACGCGGCGTCCGCGCGCCCTGGTACGGCGGCGACGGAAAGGGCCGTGCCGTCACGTCGAGCAGCACGCGGACTTCCGCCAGCCCGCCATTGGTGAGGAAGGCCAGCCGGGCGATGCACTTGCCCGGCGACACGCCAGTGGTATCGACCTCGAAGGTCAGCGTCTGTTCATCCGCGACCTTGAGCGGATAGGGTCCATCTCCTGCCGCGCTCAGCAACCGCAGCCAGCCCGCGCCCTCAGCGATGCTGAGCGTACCATGCAGCAACCCGCCGCCGACGTTGCGCACGGTCAACTCGACCTGCTTCGTGCCGCCCACGGTCAATTCACCGAGCGGCAACTGCTCGCGCGACAGTTCGAGCCGGGCCCGCGGCGGCTGCAAGGCGGGTAGCCCGTTCAGAAAAGCATCGAGCGCCAGGTCGCCATCGGTGTGATTCTGCAATGCCGCATCGGCGAGATGTGCCAGGTCGAGCCGACC
>JAEUIF010000546.1 GCA_016795185.1 Planctomycetia bacterium
GACGCCCGCCGCTCGCCCCAGTCGGACTGTAGAAGGAGCAACCGCTGCGATGAAACTCCTGCTGCTCGCCCAGGCCGCCGCCACACTGTTCATGGTTGGCCTGATCTGGATGGTACAGGTCGTCCACTATCCGCTGTTCGACCGCGTCGAACGCAACGACTTCGCGCGCTTCGAGGCCGACCACCAACGGCTGACGACCTGGGTGGTCGCGCCGCCGATGCTGGTCGAACTACTGACAGCGGTCTGGCTGCTCGGGCAACGGCCGCACGAGGTGCCCGCGTGGTCGGCCTGGCTGGGCGTGGTGCTGGTCGCCGTCATCTGGCTCTCGACGATCTTCGCCCAGGTGCCGCAGCACAACGTTCTGGCCCACGGCTTCGACGAGGCCGCCTATCGGATTCTGGTGGGCACGAACTGGCTGCGGACAGTCGCGTGGAGCGTGCGCGGCGTGCTGGTGCTGGGGATGCTGGGGCGGGTGATGCGCTGACCCTGGAATTTGCCCGCCCAGCGCAATACCGGCCGCCCCCCGCCGAATAACTCTGGTACGGCCGTGGACCGCCGTTCCCGCAAAGCAACTTGCCTTATGGGAAGCGCGGTGGGACAATGACCGACGGCGGAACGGAACGGATTACTTCCATCCTCGCATTCATGGCGGGTTGAACCATGCTGCTGGCCATCGTGGCGACCATTGCGGGCATCACGGCCCTGGCCCTGCTGGGCGGGGCGGTGGGTTCGTTTGAAGGCAAAAAGCCCTCCGCCGGCTGGTCTTACCTGGGCGGCGCGTTCGTGGTGGCGCTGGCCTTCGCCCATTACGGCGTCTTCATGGGCCACTGGGACTTGCCCGGCTGGGTGCCCTTCGGCACCGCCACCCTGGGCCGTCCGCAGGCCCCGTCCTGGCTCCAGCGCGCCGAAGGCCCGCGCGGCCCGGCCTCGCCCGAACAACTCAAGGGCGAACTCGAAGTCAAGATGAAGGAACTCGGCGTCAAGCGGGCCGCCTTCGACAAGGTGCTCAACAGCTTGAAGAAGGAAAAGACCGAAACCATCGAGGCGCTGACCAACCTGAAGGTCAACTCGCTGGCCGGCCTGAAGGACAACCCGCTGGCGCAGCGCAAGGCGACCCGCTTGCAGGAAATCGTCCAGGAGATGGACGGCATCCAGAAGAAGACCGTGGAATACGACCTGGCGCTCGACCAGGGCCAGACCGTGCTGCGCAAGCTCGAACGCCAGCTGACCCTCCAGGAAGCCGGCATCAGCGACGATGAACTCCACGAGGTCACGGTCACCATCACGCTATTCGACGAGAAGCTGAAGGCCAACGATACGCGGGTTTCCACGCCGTTGCAGGTGGAATCGGTGCTCAAGAAGGAACTGGGCTGGACGGAATGAACCCCCCGGCCCTTTTTACGGATAATCAAGCCATGAACCGACTGGTTGCTCCCTGGCGTACCCTGGCGCTGCTGGCCGTCGCCGGGCTGTTGCTCGGCGCTGCCGGCTGCACTCCCAAGGGTCTGCGCGATCCGAAGCTGCAAGGCACCTGGAAGGCCGTGGCCGTGGACATGGAAGGCCAGCCGCTGGAAGGCAAGGTCGCGCGGAACATCGAGGTGACCTTCGCCAACAACGATGACATGGTCTTTATCACCGACGGCGAGGCCCACAAGGGCGTCTGCGACATCGACACCTCGGCCAGCCCGAAACGGCTGACGCTGAAGCCGGCGGAAAGCAATCTGAACGACCAGCCGCTGTTTGCCATCTATGCGGTGGACAGCGAACGGCAGGAGCTGAGCATCTGCTTTAGCCACCGCCGGACGCCGCCCGGCTTCGCCACCAAGCCCGGCTATGACTATGTGCTGGTGAAGTTCAAGAAGAAGCCGCTGTAAATTCACTCCTGAGTATTGGCGAGCGGCGGGCGTCAGCCCGCTGTT
>JAEUIF010000550.1 GCA_016795185.1 Planctomycetia bacterium
GGAACTGGCTTCGGCTGGTGTATCCGCGGGACTGGCGGCCGGCACGGCTCGAATCGCCCGTGGTTTCGCGGCAGGCCAGGCGCTGCCCGCGTCCATCGCCCTGACACTCGCCCAGGGAGTCTTGCGTTCCATGCTGATCTCGAAGTTACAGTGGTCGCTGGTAGTGATCCTTGGGTGCTGCGTGCTGGCAGGCGGGGCCACGGTCCTGGCCACCTGGAACAGCCGTGTCGTGCCGCCCGCGACCGTGGCGAGCGCCACACCGCTGCCCGAGTTGCCGCGCCCTGCGGAGCCCGCTCCCGAGGTGCCGAAGGAAGCCGATCCGAAGCGCTTTGGCGACGCGCCCGTGGTCCTGCGCGTCCGTCTGCACAAGCCGGCTCCGGCGGTCGAGAAGTATGGTTGGGATGAGGTCGAAGTATTGCACGTACTCAAGAACTCGTCGGGCACGAAGATAGAAGGTATTCTGCCCGTCGCTTTCAGCAATGTGAAGGCGGGCGTTCCGGCTGGTATTTCGACCATCTATCTCGAAGCCTATGTTCAGGACGGTCCGCGCAACCAAGGACCGTGGAAGCTCTTGAACGGCGGCGGTCCCGATGGCGTCAGCCATGTCGTTTCACCCGAGAAGAAACATCGCTGAGGTTCATCGCCATGCGCCGAACTCTGCCAATCGCACTGGTACTGTCACTGGCGCTGCTGTCGTCGAGTCGCGCCGCGGAACCGGCGCGCGTGACTCCGTTGCCGACGCCGGACGGCGGGATTCAACCGCAAGCCGTGGTGGACACCCAGGGCACGCTGCACCTGATCTACTTCAAGGGCGAGGCCGCCGCGGGCGATCTGTTCTATGTCCGGCGGGCAGCAGGCCAGGAGAAATTCTCCGCGCCGGTGCGAGTGAACAGCCAGGCTGGCAGCGCGGTTGCGACGGGGACGATTCGTGGGGCACAGCTGGTGCTTGGCAAGGCTGGTCGGGTGCATGTGGCCTGGAATGGCTCGGGCAAGGCGGCGCCCCAGTCCGCCAACAAGACACCGCCGATGCTCTACACGCGCCTGAACGATGCGGGCAAGGCCTTCGAGCCGCAGCGCAACGTGATGACGCAGACCTTTAACCTCGATGGCGGCGGCGCGCTGGCCGCCGATACGTCCGGCAACGTTTACGTAGCCTGGCACGCCAACGAGGTCGGTACGGTCAATAGTGAAGGCAGCCGGAAGGTCTGGCTGGCGCGCTCGACGAACGAGGGTCAAACCTTCGGCAAGGAAGCGCTGGCATTCGCTGACCCCACAGGTGTGTGCACCTGTTGCGGGATGCGCGGCTTCGTCGATAGCCAGGGCGCGATCCACATACTCTTTCGTTCGGCAACGCAGCAAACCAATCGCGATATGTACCTGCTGTCGTCGCGGGACGCCGGCAAGTCGTTCCAGGGCGCGTTATTGCAGAAATGGAGCGTCAATAGCTGCACCATGAGTTCCGCGTCGTTCGCCGGGGGGCCAGGCGGCCTGTTCGCGGCCTGGGAGACGCAGAAGCAGGTGTATTTCGCCCGCCTGACACCTGGCACCGGCCAGGCCGCGAAGCCCGTCGCCGCGCCTGGCGCGCCGATGGGCGACCGCAAGCATCCCTCGCTGGCGACCAATGCCGCCGGTGAAACCCTGCTTGTCTGGACCGAAGGCACCGGCTGGCAGAAGGGCGGCGCGCTGGCCTGGTGCCTCTTCGACAAGGACGGCAAGCCGACGGCACAGACGGGCCGCATCAACGGCGGCATTCCGGTCTGGGGTTTGCCGGCCGCCGTCGCGGGCAAGGACGGCGGCTTCATCATCATCCATTGAAGTCATTTCGGCCAGTGCAGGTGCTTCTTCAGGAAGGCGAACGTGCCCTGGCCGTGAATGACGTGGCCGCCGTCGAAGAACTCGATCTCCGTCCGCTCCGGCAGTTTGAGGCGCGAGTATAGCCGGCGCACCTTGGCGAACTCGTAGGCCACCATCTCATCGATGCCGACGCCGTCGTCGTGGCCGCGCTCGACCATGAACGGGCGCGGGGCAATCAGCGCCGCCATTTCCGCGTAGTTGAACGTGTTGCCCAGGTCGAATTCGTACATCTCGTACTCGTGGGTGAACATGTAGCTGACCCGGCGCTCGACCGAGATCATCTTCTCGACCCACTCGTTGAAGTCGCCGGAGCAGATCGACAGGCAGTAGCGCTTTTCCAGCGCCGGCACCCGCATGGCGGTCTTGCCGCCGTAGGACAGGCCGTAAAGGGCGATCTTGCTCCTGTCCACGAAGGGCAGCGTTTCCAGCCAGTCGAGCGTGCGCTCGTGCTGGCGGACGATGAACGAGAAGAGCGACAACTTGAGCGGGTTGGCCTTGCGCTGTAAAACGCGGAAGTCGTCCTTGCCGATGTACGGGTTCTGCGGCGCGTAGACGATGTAGCCCAGGTCCGCCAGCTGCGCGCCGTAGGAGTGGTAGGCGCGCGTCTTCATCTGCGGGTTGACCACGTCTTGCGGCCGGCCTTCGAGGCCGTGCTGGCAGACGACCACGGGCCGCTTCTCGCCGGGCTTCAGGTCTTTCGGCACCAGCAGCACGCCGTAGGCGAAGACATCGGGATAGAGATCGAGCGTGACCTCGTAGCCCTTCCATTTCGGCTCGTCGTAGGCTTCGCGGGTGAGCGGATTCATCGGTTCGGTAGGCGCGGGCAGCTGGCCGATGACCTCTTCCGCTAGGTATTTGCGCAATGGCTCGGTGGACTTCTCAAATTTCTCGACCGACGACAGGTCAAGCTTCGACCAGCAGAATTTGTCGCGCACCACTTCGGAATCGCGCAGCAGCTTCTGCGTGAAGTTGACCAGTTGCTCGAACTGGCGTTTCTGGCGCGGGGCCGGGTCGAAGTTCTTGCGAGTATCCTTCGGTTGAACATCATTGGGCAGAATTCTGAAAGTCTCTGGGGCACCGCAACCACGAATCAAGGAATACAGGACATGGTCGTTTTTTTCCATGAGCTGGAGCGGATTGGGGCGCATCAGCTTCTTCAGTTCGTCTTGGGGCTCGGTCGCAGGAAACACGGTCCGCAGCAGGTTTTGCCATCGCTTGTCGAAATCGTTGGGAAAAGTTAGCGTTCCAGGTGCAGCGCCACGTCGTTCTTGGGTTGTGGGCGGTGGGCCTTTGATTTCGGGACCGGCACTGCCTTGAAGTTTGACCAGCCGTGGAAAAACCAACATCAACAGCTCGGCGTCGTCAAATTCCCGCAGGAACCCCCAGACATTTCGGTAGATCGGTTGTGCAGGCATCGCCGCGTCGGCGCCTAGGCCAAAATGGCCACTCACTGCAACGACCCCGATGCGCGTATCGATGGCGACACTGTGCAGGCCAATCAGTGCGCCTTCACCGTAACCATACACCGCGACCGGCGCATGGTCCTTCTCCCGGCAGAACCAGTCCACCGCCGCCAGCACCTTCTGCACTTCGTAGCCGATGATGTGCCGGCCCATCTCGAAAGCCATACGGTAAATGAATTCGCGGTGCGGCTGGTTGGTCATGCGAATGCGCGGATTGCCCGACCAGGTATCCTGGCGGTCGATCAGCACCGGGACGATCACCCGGCAGCCGTTCTCTGCGAGACGGCGGGCGAACTGCGCATCCTTCGGCATCCCCTCGGCCAGACCAACCAACATCTCCGGCGTCTGGTCCGCATCGGGAATGGCCACGACGTTCGCTATCGCCTTGTCCTTCGGTTCTAGCAGCAGCCCTTCACCGTCCACGCCCTCGAAGACCGGCCAGCGGACGGCGTAGACCTTGTAGCGCTCGGTCTCGGCGACGAGTGCAGGCGTATCCGTGGTGGCGACGTAGTGCATCTCCACCGGCAGGCGTGCATCGACCGCGCCGATGATCTTCTTCAAGCGCTCGCGATTGGGCTGCACGGACTTGCTGTAGTTCTCTGCCGAGGAGTAGTCGGGCTTCCAGTATTGTTTGCGCTTTTCGACGGACGCCGCCAACTCGCGCATCAGGTACTTGTCGATGCCGGCGACCATCCTGGCAGCCAGGTCGCCTTCCGCTTGCAGGGGTTTGGTGTTGGGCAGTGGTTCCGCCGGCAAGAGCGCGGGCAAAGCGCACAGCAGACCGAGGACGAATAGCAGGCGGAGTACGTTCATGGCAGGCCCCCCGGTGGAGTGTCGAACGATTTGCGCCCAGTATAGCCGGCGCTGGAGTGGCCGCTACTCGATAGTTGGCAGGTATGGCGGCAGGCTACTTTCAGCGTTGGGTTGCTTTCCGAACTTGCCCGACTGCTGCCAGTGAGATAGGCTGGTAGGCGTTCCTGTGCATCGGAAACGTGGCCCCCTTTGAATTTGAAAAGGAACCCGCCATGTCGCAACTCGCGCCTCCAGAGCCGCCGCTTCGCGTGGCCCTCGACGATGACCATCGGCAGCGTTTCTGGTTCCGCCATTGGCTCCTCGTCTGGACCGTACTGACCATCATCATCACCGCCTGGTTCGTGAGCATGGGACCGGTGCCGGCCATCCTGGCGCTGGTCGTCGCCAAGCATATTCTGGTGGCGCTGCTGGCCGTTGGTCTGGGGGTAGACCAGACGCACGAAGCGCAAGCCTGAATGCCTTGCTGGAAGTCGATATCGTAACTCATTTATCATTAAATGGTTGCGACTTAAATTCTCTTTCCGCCAACCGGACAGCTTTCGTCTTCGCGCAACCTTCACACAGCCAACACAATTTCGTCCGTCCCCGCCGTTATAGATAAACCCGAATAACAGGGATAACTGCACAAGGAACGGCGAGTTCCGCGCGGAGGTTTCGCGCAGGCGCAAGGGACACGATTATGAAGCGATTGCTCGCACTCGGCATCCTGGGGTTGGCGGTGATTGGCGTCGGCTGCAACGGCGGCAAGCCCACGGGCGGCAGCACGCAGACCACATCTTCGGGCGAGATCAAGGTGGACGGTTCCAGCACCGTCTTCCTCATCACTCGCGCGATGGCCAAGGAGTACAACAAGCTCAACCCCAAGGTGAACATCACCGTGGGCGTCTCCGGCACCGGCGGCGGCTTCAAGAAGTTCGCCGGCGGCGAGTCGGACATCCAAGACGCGTCCCGCGCTATCAAGGAGCCCGAAAAAAAGCTGTGCGAGGAAAAGGGCATCAAGTACACGGAACTGCAAGTCGCCTGGGACGGTCTGGCGGTCGTCATCAACAAGGAAAACGACTGGGCCACCAAGATGACTGTGGACCAACTGAAGAAGATCTGGCATCCCGATTCCGCCGCCAAGACCTGGAAGGACGTCGATCCCAGCTGGCCGGACGAGAAGATCGTCCTGTTCGGCGCTGGCACCGATTCGGGCACGTTCGATTACTTCACCGAGGCCATCAACGGCAAGGAAAAGGTGACGCGGCCCGATTTCCAGGCCACCGAGGACGACAACATCACGGTGAAGGGCGTCGGCGAGAACAAGTACGCGATGGGCTACTTCGGCGTGGCCTATTACGAGCAGAACAAGGCCAAGCTGCAAGCGGTGGCCATCGCGAACAAGGAAGGCGATCCCTACGTCTTGCCGACGCGGGAGGACGTGCTGACCAACCGGTACAAGCCGCTGAGCCGCCCGCTGTT
>JAEUIF010000552.1 GCA_016795185.1 Planctomycetia bacterium
GGTCTGCGCCTACTGCCGTTCCGTCGTGGCGCGCGGCGACCGCAAACCCGAAGACCTCGGCAAGGTCGCCGCCCTGATCGACACCGATTCGCCGCTCGAAGTCGGCGTGCAGGGCAAGTACCGGGGCATGCGTTTCCACATCACGGGGCGAGCGCAGCTGGGCCATCCGGCCGGCGGCGTCTGGGACGAGTGGTACGTCGCCTTCCCGAACGAGCAATGGGGCTGGCTGGCGGAAGCCCAGGGCCGCTTTTACCTCACCTTCGCGGAGCAGAGCACGCCCGTACCGCTGCCCGCCTTCGCCCAGCTCGACGTGGGCGACTCGGTGCAGGTACGCCGCGGTTTCAGCATGGTCATCGCCGAGAAGGGCACGGCCAAGCGCCTCTCGGCCGAGGGCGAAATCCCCTACCTGCTCACTCCCGGCGAGAAGGTCAACTACGCCGACCTCTCCGGGCCAGGCGGCAGCTTCGCCACGCTCGATTACAGCGAGGAAAAGCCCCAGGTCTACTTCGGTACGCAGGTCACGCTCGACGACCTGGGCATTCCGAAGACTGCCAAGAAACGGTCGCCGGGCCGCGAGATCGCCGGCAAGCAACTTTCTTGCCCGAACTGCGGCGGCGCGCTGGAGCTGCGCGCCCCCGACAAGACCGAGCGCGTCACCTGCCCGAGTTGCGCCTCGCTGCTGGACGTGAACCAGGGCGAACTGCGCTTCCTGATGACGCTGGAAGCGACCAATCAGCCCTTCATCCCGCTCGGCTCGGTCGGCACCTTGTCGGAAGGGCCGCTGACCGTCGTCGGCCTGCTCGAGCGTTGCGTCACCTTCGACGGTGTGAACTACTACTGGGAAGAATACCTGCTCTACGAACCGAGCCTGGGCTTCCGCTGGCTGGTACGCAGCGATAATCACTGGAGCTACGTCAAGCCCGTCCCACCCGGCGATGTGGACGGCCGGGGCAAGAATCGCACTTACCAGGGCAAGACCTTCAAAATCTTCCAGAAGGCCGACGCCTCGGTCACCTGCGTGCTCGGTGAGTTTTACTGGAAGGTGAGCGTCGGCGAGGTGGTGCAGGCCACCGACTACATCCACCCGCCCGAAATGCTGTCGCGCGAGGTCAGCACGCTGCAATTGCAGGCGACCTACGGGCCGGACGGCATCGCCTCGGTGCTGTCGGCCGACGCCAGCGAGGAAATCAACTGGTCGCACGGCACCTACCTGACGCCGGCCGAGGTGCAACAAGCCTTCGGCCTGCCGCGGATGCCGTCGCCGCGCGGCGTGGCCCCGAACCAGCCCTTCCTGTTCAAGCGAATCTACATTACCTGGGCCTGGCTCTTGCTGGTGGCGTGCCTGCTGGCCACCGTATTCATCGTGCTCAGCTCCAACCGCGTGGTCTACCAGCGGAACTTCGCCCTGGAGCGGCGCACCAGCGTGGACCAGCCGGCGCAGGTGTTCTTCAGCGACCCGGCGACGCCGGTCGAGCTGACCGGCTGGAAGAACATCCAGGTCACGGTCGAGGCACCCGTGAACAACTCCTGGCTCGCCGTCGAGGGCGACTTCATCGACGACGAAACGGGCCTGGTGCAAACCTTCATGGTGCCGGTGGAGTACTACCACGGCGTCGAGGATGGAGAATCGTGGAGCGAGGGCGGCATCACGAACTACACGATGCTGTCAGCGCTGCCGAAGGGCAAGTACACGCTGATGCTGGCGGTCACGGCCGACCCGCAAGGGCAGCCCGCCTCGTTCAACGTCGTCATTCGCCAGGGCGTGCCGCGCCTGCTGCACGTCTTCCTGCTGATTCTCGGCCTGTCCGCCCTGCCGCTCGCCGTGCTGCTCTACCACTGGAGCTTCGAGCATTCGCGCTGGAAGGACAGCGATTACAGTCCGTTTTCGAGTTCATAAACATCGTTGGTTCGCGACGCTTCGCAGAAGCGTTGAAGCTTCAGCAACCGTTCCCCTGCACCGAGGGCCCCGATCATGCTGAACACCCTGTACTGGGCGCTGGGCGCGTCGATGCTGTTAGGCTATAGTTACGCCTCCGTCACCGGCTGGGAACTGGGCGACGACCAGCGCGTGGTCATGTCGGCCGAGGACCGCGCCCTGGGGCGGGAAGGTTATCGGCGTTCGCATTTCACTTACTGGCACTCGGGCTATCGCGGAGGAAAGTGATGCCAGCTTACGATTGGGCCGTGGCCGCCTTGCCCCTGCTTGCCCAGACCGAGGGCGGCGGGATCGCCTGGAACGTCTTTGCCCGGAACATCCTGGCATCGTTCCTGTACACGGCGATTGGCCTGTTCTTCTTCGCCCTGGCGTTCTGGGTCATCTGCAAGGTCTGCCCGTTCTCGATCCGCAAGGAGATCGAGGAGGACCAGAACACCTCGCTGGCGATCATTATCGGC
>JAEUIF010000555.1 GCA_016795185.1 Planctomycetia bacterium
AGAACTTGATCTCGCTCGGGTCGAGCGCGTTGCGCGCGCTGATCAAATGCTGCGCCGCACCGGGCAAGCCGCTTTCGTCCTTGGGATGGAAGAGAACGCGCTTGCATTCCCAGACAATCGGTCCTTTCTCGCCGTCCTTGATCCGCCAACGCTGCCACGGTTGCTTACGCAGCGGCGGAGCATTCATCATCTCAGCAACGCCCTGGGCCCGAGGGCTGACCGCTGACCGCGAATCCACAACACCACAGAAGGAGCTACCCCATGCACCTGACCATTCACCGGCCGACGCCCGGCTGCGGCCATAGCGAGGAGGTGTGACATGTCCGCTCTCTCCATCCTGCCCTTCCAGCCCGACCGCGAGGCCCGGCACGCCGCGCTCGACCAGCTGCCCCGGTCGGCGCTGTCGCGGGTCTTCATTCCTACCGATTACCAGAAAGAAATCCTCGCTGTCCTGGACGGCAAGGCATTACGCACCGATGCCATTGCCGCCAAGACCGGCAATCGTCGCGGGCTATTCCGCGATCCGGGAGGAATCCCGGAACTCCGCGCCCACGGACTGGTGGACTGGCACCGGCGCATCGGCTTCTTCCGTCCGGACGCCCTGCCGCCGGAACTAAAAAAGGCGCTGGAAGGCGGTACGTAGTCCCCGCCCATCAGCACCCAGGGCCGCTCTGCCCCGTGACCGGGGCTGGCGGCCCTTTCTCGTTGACGGTGAACCTGCCGTCAACCTGACGCGCCCGCCGCTCGCTCCGTCGCCACCCGCCGCGCCCGCAGCACCCACCGATAGGCGTCGTGCTCCAGTTGCCGCACGCGCTCCCTGGTCACGCCTAGCACCCGGCCCACGTCTTCGAGCGTTCGCTCGCCCTCCCCGTCCAGGCCATGCCGCAGCGTCAGCACCAGGCGCAGCCGCTCCGGCAGCGCGGCGAGCAGGGGCCGCAGCCGCTCGCGGGCCGCGGCCTGGTCGTCGGCGCGGTCGCGGTCATGGTCGTCGCGCCGGTCAGCCGCGAGGTCCAGCACACTCAGCCCGTCGTGCTGACGCAGGTCTTGTGGCAGCGCCCACTCACCGCGCTGGCGTCGGGCGGTGTAGAGCAGCCGACGGCAATGATTCTGGACGCCGACATACGCATACGTGCTGAACTTCCAGCCGAGCGAAGCGTCGAACCGCTGGCAAGACTGCCACAAGCCGAGGCGCGCCGCCTGCCGCAGGTCGTCGCGGTCGATGCCAGCGCGGTCGGCGGCGGACTGGAAAGACTGCGCGACGTGATAGGCCAGCCGGACGTTGGCGTCAAACAGCTGCTGTGGATTCGGGGCAGGCGCGGCGTCGCATGTAGCCGTGGACATAGCGGCACTCCTGGATATGATGGGTGGCGGTGCCGTCGTCTCGTCTCGATCAGGGCCGCTCCGCGTCGTCAGCGCGGGGCGGCCCGCTGTCATTCGTGGCCGTCGCGCATCAGCGCTTCCAGCTGGTCCAGGTCGGCGGTCAGGCGCAGCGAATCCCGCTCGCTCTCCGGGCCGTCCCAGCGGCCCACGGCGGCGGTCAGCCGGGCGAACGCGGCTTCAAGGTCGGCCTCGATGCGTCGGCCCTCGACCAGCAGCGCCAGGCAGGCGACGCGGGCCGGCGCGGCCCGACGCAGCCAGTCACGCCGCCGCCGGTGCGCGGCCCGTAGTTCGTCGATGGCCGCCGTCAGCGCCGGGCTCATATATTCTGCTCGCCGATGGGGTTCTGGTCCTTGACCGCCTTGGCCACGTCCTTGTTCGCTTTGAGGATGTCGCGCAGCACCTCCAGCACCTTCTTGGCGTCGTCCTTCAGGGCTGCCATGTCGTCCTGGCGGTTCAGATTTTCGGCGGCGCGGGCCGCACGGTTCTGGAAACTGACCGCCTCGGCGCTGCCCGCCGTCAGGGCCTGGGGCAGATTGACTCCGCCGCCCTTCGCCCCGTTGGCCTTGCCGAGGATGTCCAATGCCTCCTGCGCCAGCACCAGTTCTTCCACGCTCGCGCCCAGCTCTTGCAACTGCTGAATAGCCAGCTCGGTCGGACCGAGGGCGAACGCCTCCAGCTGGTCCGCCAGACCGGCCAGCGCGCCTTGCCGCTGGGTGAATTGCTCGAAGGCCCGCTGTA
>JAEUIF010001288.1 GCA_016795185.1 Planctomycetia bacterium
GGAGAGGGGAGAAGAGTTAGTGATTGAAGCGAAACTCCGCCGACGCCAGCAGCGCCCAGATCAGGTCTTGCAGGGCAACCGGCCGGTCGGCGCGGGACTTCAGGAAGTCAGCGGTCTCGGTGATCTCTTCCGCCGTCGGCCGGCGGGTCAGCACGCTCAGGTACAGTTCGTCCGCAATCGCTTCGGGCTTCTCCAGCTTACCGAGGCGCTCGGCCAGGTTGCCGGCGCGCGGCGCGATCCAGGTACGCAGCAGCGGGCCGTTGGACAGGAACAGGGCCTGATTGAGCGTGGCACTAAAACTCTGGTTCTCTGGTGTGCCCGCTTCGCCCGCGAACATGCCGACCACTGGAGCGCTGGCCTGGGCCAGGTCGGCGTAGAGCACCGGTTCGGTCAACTTGGCACCCAGCGCCAGTTTCTTGGCGTCGGTCGTGCCCGTCGCTTGCAGCAGCGCCCAGGCCAGCTGTTCGGGCCGCAGTGGCTTCAGGCCCGCCACGGCAAAGGTCTCGGGCCGGACTTCGTCCATGCCATCGGGCAGTTCGCTGGAACGCTGATACGTCTGGCTCAACGCAATTTCGCGGAGCAGGGAGCGCAGGTCGAACTTGCGGGCGGCGATCTCCTCGGCCAGCAGTTCGAGCAGTTCGGGATGCGACGGCGGATTGGCGGCGTGATCGCGGTCAATCGGGTCGATCAGGCCGCGGCCGAGCAACATGGCCCAGAGGCGGTTCGCGATGTTCCGCTTGAACGACAGGTTCTCGGCGGTCGCCAGGTTGGCGGCCAGTTGGCCGCGGCGGCTGAATTTTGGCACGGGCCGCACGTCCTTGGCCGGGGCCACGGTGTACTCCGCGCCCTTGTCGAAGGTCGGCTCCTTGATCGGCGCGCCCTTCGGCATCCGCGGCCCGGTGGATTTTTGCACCTTGGCCGGGTCGAAGACCGAGATGAACGTGGCGTCGCCCTCGGCCTTCTCCGCGTAGACCGTCAGCTTGGTCTTCGGATCGGCGAACAGGAAGCTGCGGTTGAGGAAGGCGTAGAGCCCGTAGTAGTGGTCCTGCTTGTAATGGTCGATGAGCGGGTGGTCGTGGCACTGGGCGCATTGCAGATTCATGCCCAGGAACAGCCGGCTGATGTCGCGCGTCAGCAGGTGCGGTTCGCCCAGCCGGTCGAGGTAAAACTTCGCGGCGGGCCGCTGGGCGGGGTCCGTGCCGTCGGCGGACAGCACTTCTTGCACCAGCTGGTCCCACGGCTTGTTAGCGGCGAACGATGCCCGCAGGTACTCCTGCCACTGAGCGCGGGGCACGTGCTTGTCGGCCCGACGTTCCATGAGCAGCACGTCGAACGTGTGCTGCATGTGCCGGACGTGCTCCGGACTGGCTAACAGCCGGTCGATGAGCGACTCGCGCTTGTTCGCGGCGGTGTCTTCTAGAAAAGCACGGGCCTCGGTCGCGGTCGGAATGGTACCCGCCAGGTCGAGGTAGACGCGGCGCAGGAACTCTTCGTCGCTCGACCGTTTGGCCGCGCGCGACTCGAAGTCGGCCTTGCCGCCAGCGATGAGCTGATCGATGCGCTGATGCAGCGGGGTTTCGGAGGCAGCGCCGGCGCTCGGCAGACAGCAGAGGCCCAGGGCCAGCGCGACGGCAGGTAGGATGCGGTTCGCCATGACGGACCATCCTCAGCGTGGCAGGTAGGAAGGCACAACGGCGAGGACTGCGAGGGCCGGCTCGGTCAGGGTGGCAGGGACCGAAGTCGCCCGGTGGGGGGATTTCTATTTCGTCACTCTACGATACTTCACTGGTCTAGCCAGTCAAGCGCAATCTTGCGCCGGGCGGACTGCTCCGCGGAGGCCTTTATGCTATGCTCGCCGGTATGCGCTGGAACCATGCCTGGCTCTGCCTCGGACCACTGCTGGCTTACCATCTCGATGTGCTCCTGACCCTGATCGGTCAGCCTGATGCCTACTGGGCGGGCCACCTCGATCAGGCCCGGGAGGGCAATCCGTTCCCGCGCTGGCTGATGCACCAGCACCCCCTGCTCTTCCCGCTGGCGGCGCTCCTCTGGCTGCCGACTTTCTGCGCGGTCATTCTCTGGCTGCCGGCCCGGTTCGCCAAATGGGTGGCCTTCCTCATTCAAATGGGCCACACGCTGGCCGCCGGTTCCTGGCTGGTCGAGCTAGCGCCGGGCGGCTACCTTGCAGCGGTGCCGTTCTTGTACCTCTCGGTGAAGCTGATGGAATGGACCTGGCGGCGGGTGCCCAGCGACTGGCCGCAGGATAGAACTCGCCGTGTTGCTTCGGAGGTTCAAAGCCCGGTTCGGGGTGGCCACTGATTGCCCACCCTCCGTGCCAAGAAAATTCTTCCTGACACGGAGGGTCGAAAACCCCAGTGTTTTGCCACTGCGCGCCAATTGCTTCTTGGCACGGAGTGGCAAAAACCCCAGTGTTTTGCCACTGCGCGCCAAAATGCGCTTCCCGCCAGACTCCCCTTGATCCTTCGTACCCCGGTTTGGCAGACTTCAGAGGAACACGGGCACCACGAGGCATTCACCGGCGATTTAGAGCAATTTGCGACCGGCTGTAGCGGTCCGCACAGCGGACCCTACGGGAATTGATGTAGGGTCCGCTGTGCGGACCGAAGCGCCGGGTGCTACACCCATTTGCAAACTGCTCTAGTCGCCATCGTCCGCGCGGAACTTCTTGCGCCGCAGGATGTGGTGGTAGTGCTGCGCGAAGCGATGCGCTTCGTCGCGGACGTACTGGAGCAAGCGCAGGGCCGCCGAGTGCCGGCTGAGTCGCATGGGTTCGGCCTCGCCGACGCGGAAAACCTCTTCCTCGCGCTTGGCCAGCGAGATCAGGCAGGGCGGTTCGATGCCGAGTAGCCGAAACACATCCTGGGCGGCATGCAGCTGCCCCTTGCCGCCGTCGATCAGGAGGACGTCGGGAAAGAGCGATTCCGATTCGTTGGCTCCGGCGCGCGCGGGCCGTGGCCGAAAGCGGCGCGAGATGACTTCGCGGATCGACGCGAAGTCGTCCACGCCTTCGACGGTCTTGATGCGGTAGCGACGATAGCCAGGCTTGAAGGGCAAACCGTCGATGAACGTGACCAGCGACGCGACCATTTCCTGTCCGTGCAAGTGAGCAATGTCCACGCCCTCGACGCTGCGCGGCGTCTGCGGCAAGCCCAGCACCTTGCGCAGTCCGACCAGGCCCTTGCGCGGTTCCAGTGCGAAGACTTCCGGCTGGGCGTCGCGGTCCACCTCGCCGCGCAGGCCGAGGTTGCGCAGCGCCTGGATCTCATCGCGCAGCCGGGCCGCTTTCTCGAACAGCAGGGCGGCGCTGGCTTCCTGCATCTCTTTTTCCATCTCGGCCAGCAGCTTGTCCTTCTTGCCTTCCAGCACCAGCTGGAGCGCGCGAATCTGCTTGCGATAGTCCTCCTTCGAGACGCGGAAATTGCACGGCGCGGTGCATTGCCGGATGCTGTGCAGCAAGCAGGGGCGGAACCAGCGCC
>JAEUIF010000595.1 GCA_016795185.1 Planctomycetia bacterium
CCCACTGGGCCAGCTTCTCCAGAGTCGTGCCTCCCGGGCCGTAATCGGTCCACCTCCACGCCCCCGGGAAAAGAGCAACCCACTGCCCGGTCAGTTAGGTTTTGGACGGCCGGGCGTATAATTCGTGATGAAACTTGAGGCGTCAGCCCGCTGTTGCAACAGCCAGCGACTGACGCCATGAACAGCGGACTGACGTCCGCCGCTCGCCCAACTCGAACCGTGAAACTACCCCGCCTTGTAGTATGTGAACGCGCCAGCCTGCGTGCGCGTCCGCTGCTCCAGGCCGCGCAGCGCCGCGGCGTCGAACGACCGGAACGCGCGGACGATCCGCGCGTTCTCCTCCACCTCGTCGGGCGTCGCACAACCGACGATGGCATTGGTCACACCGTCCAGCGACAGCACGTAGCCCAGGGCCTCGACCATTGGCATGGCCGACAGCAAGCGGCCGGCGGCGCAGACCTTCATGGCGATCACGCCCATGCCGCGCCGCCGGGCTTCGGGCAGCACCGCTTGAATGAAAGATTGCCGATGCACGTCGGCGGCGTTCAGTGCCACCAGCACGGTGTCGAAATCGAAGCGGCGCATCGCTTCGAGCAGTATGTTCGGATCGTGATGCCCGGTGATGCCCAGGTGCTTCACCCGGCCTTCGGCTTTGGCCTGGAGCAAGGCTTCCAGCGCGCCGCCTGGCCCGAAAATCTGGTCGAGCTGCTCGACGGTGCGCAGGTCGTGCAGCTGCCAGAGATCGAGGTGGTCGGTCTTCAGACGGCGCAGCGAGTCGTCGAGCAGCCGCAGTGAACCGTCGCGCGTGCGGTCGTGCGTCTTGGATGCGAGAAAGACGTCGTGTCGCCGCTCGCCGAGCGCTGCACCATAGTAATTGATGCTATCGGCGTAAGCCGGCGCGGTGTCGCAGTAGGTGACGCCGCAATCGAGCGCCCGGTGGATGACACGCACCGCCTCCGCTGTCCGGCCGAAGGTGCGCAGCACCCCCTCGCCGCCCAGGCCGAAGAGCGAGACCTCCCGTCCCGTGCGCCCCAGCACGCGGCCTGGCAAGCGAGTCGAGACATCGGCCGGCATGGCGTTCTCCTTTGTTGAAGTACGTCGGGCTTTCCAGCCCGACACGCAGCGCCGGCATCAAGCGCTCCATCCGATGACGGTATGGCTGGACTCGGGCGCTGTGCAGTCGAACAGATGCCGGCGTAGCCGGGTTCAGACACTTCATGTCGGGCTGGAAAGCCCGACGTATCAGAGCCTATCCTACCCCGCGCGCGGTGCGCTGGCAAAGCAGCGCTGCTTGCTCTATACTGCGGGCAGACGCCCGGTCCTCTATTCGGAGTCTTCTCCATGCTTCCGCTGCTGTTGACCGTGACCGGGCTGCTGGCCGCGCCCGGCGAGTTGCCGCCCGATAAAGGGATTGAACTTCAGCTCATCGGCACGCTGCCCAGTTACTGCGAAGGCATCTGCTTCGACCACGACGGCAACGCCTACGTCTCGCACGGCAAAGTGATTACCCGCTTCAACACCGACGGCACCAAGGCCGTCTGGGCCGAGACCGGCGCGCCCAACGGCCACAAGATTCTCGCCGACGGCACCCACCTCGTCTGCGACGGCAGCGCCCATGCGGTGCTGCACCTCGACGCCAAGGGCAAGCTGATCGGCAAGGCGTCCGGCGAGTGCGACGGCAAACCGTTGCGCGCCCCCAACGACCTGACGCTCGACCCCAAGGGCGGCTTCTACTTCACCGATCCGGGCGGCTCCGACGACAAGAAGCCCATCGGCACCGTTCACTACGTCGATCTCAAGGGCAAGACCAGCCTGGTCGCGGACGGCCTGGCCTTCCCGAATGGCATCGTGCTGTCACCGGACGGCAAGAAGCTGTTCGTCGCCGAGAGCAAGAAGAATCGCGTCCTGGTCTACAACGTGACTGCACCCGGCAAGGTCGGCCCGCCGGTGGTCTTCGCCGAGCTGCCCGGCAAGCAAGGCGAGCAGATCGATAACCAGCCCGACGGCATGTGCCTGGACGCGGACGGTAATCTGTTCGTGGCCCACTACGGCATGCGCCAGGTGCAGGTGCTGAACCCAGAAGGCAAGCTGATCCGCCGCTACCAAGGCGGCAACCTGACCACCAGCAACGTCGCCTTCGGCGGCGACCGCATGGACCAGCTGTACATCACCGGGGCCTTCGGCAAGGAACAGGGCAGCGAAGGTGGCCTGTTCCGCATCCTGCTGCCCGGCGCGAAGGGCTTGAAAATCCTGCCGGCGAAGAAGTAATCGTAGGGTGGGTCGGGCGGTCTCGCGACGCCCCCCCCCCACCGCTTTTGGGTTGGGGGGCGCCCCCGCGGGGTACCGCGGGCCCAC
>JAEUIF010000625.1 GCA_016795185.1 Planctomycetia bacterium
CGGACGACGGATGGCACCAGCCGCGCTTGCGCCCGGAATAGCGGAAGTATGGCCCAATCGTTCATGGCAAGTCCTCGCAATCGTCCTTCCATCGTAGAACAGGCGGGGTGCCAAGGCAACCACCCATGTTGTCTGCGCAGCTGCGCACGCCCAAACCCCACTACCTCGCTTGCTTCTCCCGTCGGCTTCCGCGACACTGGTCTCATCGCCTGCACCTATCTTGGTCCCCGTGCGGAGCTGTCGGGATGTCGCTGCCGCTGGAGTCCGTGGCCCGTGCCGCATCCGGTTCGGAACCGGAGATGGTGCGCGTCCGCCGCGTGTTGCAGCAGTTGCAGCCCTTGCCGCCCGCCGAGCGCGAAGCCGCCCTGACCATCCTCGCCGACACGCTGGCCGCACACGATCCGGCCGGCCGCTTCCTGCGCTGCCTGGCCGATGCCGCTGAACTTCCCGCCCGCTTGCTCGCCCTGGAGTTGGCCGGGCGCTGGCCCGCGCCGCTCGACCGGGCGCTCGCGCCCGTGCTGCGGCCCTTGTTGCTGGACCGTCGTTTGCTGCCCGGTGCGCAGCTGGGGGCCGCCGTCGCGCTGTTGCGCGCCGTGGGCAAGGACGGGCCGACGGCAGTCGACCTGGTCCGCAGTCTGGTGACGGGGCTGGATGCCGCCGGGGTGCGCGAACGGCTGGACCTGGTGGAGCAGCGCCTCGGCGAAAGCGCCGCCGTGGACGAACTGCGCCGCCGGCTTGCTGAAAAACTCTCCACGCACTGCCCGCGCTGCGGCGTTGCGCTGCAACGCCCCGACATGCTCCGGCACCTCTGGGAACGGCATGGCCTGGTGCTGGATGCCGGCCAGGCGCGCGAGCCGTGGGCCTTGCTCGAAGACTGGCTGACCTCGGCAGCCGCCCAGCGGAATGCCGAACGTCTCGCCCGCTGCTTTGAGCTGGCGCTGCACCTCGACCCCGCGTTCGGACTGGCCCGGCTCGACCGGCTGCTCGTCGCCTACGGTTTCGAGGATGAGGCGACCGAGTGCCGCCGGTTGGACCCGCAGTGGCGGCCTCAACGGTTGCGCTGTCCAGAATGCGCGACAGAGACTGCGGTTCCGAGGTTGTTGCCCGTGCTATCGGTACAGGTTGGGCACGGAATACTGGCGGCGGCGGGCTATCGAGTGGAAGTCAACGAGCGTGGCTGCCGCCCCCAATTGACCGTCGAGCTACCGTCCGGCGTGGTGCAACAAGGTCGGGAGCCAGGCCAGCGCTTCAGTCCGCATGTCGTGGTCTGGCTGCTGGTCGGGCCGCCGGTAATAGCAGCCTTCTTGCTGGCCTGGTTCTCCAATCAGTCGGCTTCCGCCGCGCTGACTCTGGTCCTCGGCCTGGGCGTCTGGCTCTGGCTGTGGTATCGGTCGCTGCTGCGCGACGAACCGCTCGACCGCGCTGTCGATCATGCCTGGGAACTGCTGGCGCCGCGATTGCACGCACAAGGCTTCACCATCACCGATTCGGCCTTCGTCGCAGGGCTGGCCCAGGCTAGCATCGGTCGCGGTCGGCCGCAGCAGCGCGAGCGCGCGCTGGAGCGAGCGAGCTTGGCGGCCGAGCGCGCCCTGGCAGCCCATCCCGGTGCAATTTCCCATCTCGCCTGCTTGCAACGGCTGGCCGCCGAGGATAGCCAGGCCCTGGGACGCGATCCGGTCGCACAACTGCTGCGTCCCCTGACGCGCTGCCTGGACGGCACCCTGCCCCTGCGCCTGGCCGACCGGCTGCTCGCGGACTGGACCAGCGCCTTCTGGTCGGCCGGCAACCTGGCTCGGCTGCGCGTATTGCTCTGCGAGCGCGCCTTCGACGGCGAACTCGAAGTCGTCGACCTCATTGAAGCGGGAGAACTCGCGCCGGCCCTCGGCGCGGTGCTGGAAACCGATGACGCCCCTGGACTGGCCCGCCTGCGGCTGCTCTGGACCCACCGCACGCGCCGGCCCTGGGACGACTGCGGTGAAGCCTTCACGGCCTTTGAACTGGCGGCGCAAAGCGGCCCCGGCGCGGCCCCGCTCGCCGCTCATCCGGACTTGCTGCTCTATCAGTTGCAACCGGGTGCGGGCCGTCTGGCGGCAGTAGCCGTGTGCGGCTCTGGCGTGCTGCTGGCGGGCCAGCGGTTCGACCGCCCCACCGCGGCCAGCGAGATCGCGGCGCGCACACGCTGCGGCGAAGGACTCGCCCGGCGCGTGGAAGGCTGGCTGCGGTTCTTATTTGAGGAGTTCATGCCGCAAGCGACGGCAATGGCACAGCGCCGCGCATCGCCCGCCGCGGAACGCTGGTCGTTTCCCGAGGCGACGCCCTGTGCGCGCTGCGGCCAGCGCCTGCTGCCGATGGAATAAAAAGCCGCTCGCGGCTTCGCAAAACAGCATTGCGCGAAACCGCGAGCGGCTCGGAAAACTGACGCTTACGTCAGCGACTTGTTAATCATCTCGGTCAGTTCGGCTTCGGACTTCAGGCCGACGACCTGCTGCTTGGCCTCGCCACCCTGGAAGATGAAGACGCGCGGGATGGACATGACCTTGTAGCGGACGGCCAGGTCTTGCTCATCGTCGATGTTGAGCTTGCCGATCTTGACGCGGCCGGCGAACTGATCGGCCAGGCGGTCGACGATCGGCGTCAACAGCCGGCACGGGCCGCACCACGGCGCCCAGAAATCGACGACCACGGGCTGGGAACTCTTCAGGACTTCCTGCTCCCAGTTCGCCGAGGTGAACTGCATGACATTGGGATTGGCCATAGTATTTGCACCTTTCTGGCACCACTGCGGGGTGTCGGCCGGCGGACGAACCGTGTCCGAGACGACAACTGTAGTAAGTATAGGAGTTGTCCGGCGGCCCAGCAACGACGCCCACCGCCGCGATCCATCCCAGTATTGGATGCCGTCGGTGCGGAAAGGATTCGCGAAATAACGGCCGGCTACTTCTTGTCGGTGTCTTCCGGCGAATTATTGCCGCCGCGCGTGAAGTAGGCGATGGCTCCGCCGATGCCCACGGCCGTCAGCACGCCCGCCGCGCCGAGGGCCAGCAGCAGCCAATCGCGCCGACCCTGCACCGGCTGGTGCGTGCCGCCGCGGCTGCTTTTTTTCTTGGCCGGTGTTTCGACGGGCATCAGTTCCACGTCGAAATCGCCGCCCGTGTCGCCGCCGGGCACGGACGAGACCGCAGCTTCCTTCTGCCGTTTCTTTTTCTTGCGCCAGCGCGAGCCGCCGTGCTTGCTGTGGCGGTTCTTGCTCTTGCCGCTGTGCGAACTCTTGCTGGTCGGCGACGCTTTCGGCGGCGGCGCGACGCCCCGCGCGACGGGCACGGCCGAGCCGTTGGCGCGCGACTCCACCCATTGCAGATACTGGCCCATCGCGCCGTCTTCGGTCAGCTTTGGCGGCTCCACCGGCACGGTGATGAACGGCAGCAGCACCTTGGCCGCTTCCTGCGGCGTGGCCGGCCGCTGGTTGGCGTCCTTGGCCATCAGCAGGTTCACGGCCTGCTGGAAGGCATCGGTCACGTCCGGGTTGAACTGTTTGAGCGGCGGCGGTGTTTCCTGCGAATGGCGGATGATCTGATTCAGAATGTTCGTATCCGGAAAGGGCACCTGGCCGCTGACACAGTGATAGAGCACGCAGCCCAGGCTGTAGATGTCCGCGCGAATATCCACGCCGCGCGCGTTGCGCGCCTGCTCCGGGGCCAGGTAGTCCGGGGTGCCGAGCAGCACGCCCTCGCCGGTCAGCTGTTCCTCTTTCTCGACGGCTGGCATGGATTCGTCGAAATAGAGCCGGCCCAGGCCGATGTCCAGCACCTTGACAACGGTGTTTAGCGTGTGGTCGGGTTGCCCCGGTGCCCGCGCCGGCGTGAGCATGATGTTCGACGGCTTCAGGTCGCGGTGGACCATGCCCCGGTCCTGGATGTGCGCCAGACCCTGGAAGACCTGATAAATGATGCGGGCGGCTTCGTTGGGCGGCAGCCGACGGCGGCGCGTCAGCACGTCGTCAAGGGTTTCACCTTCCAGGTGCTCCATGACGATGAAGTACAGCCCGTCCGCCTGGCCGAAATGGAAGGTCCGGACGACGTTGCCGTGCTTCAGCTGCGTGGCCAGCCGGGATTCGCGCTCAAAGCGGCTGAGCAGGTACGGCACCTTGGCCTTGGACGGCGGCAGCACCTTGACGGCGACTTGCTGGCCCGTGGAGTGCATCGCCTTGTAGACGCCGGCCATCCGGCCGCGGCCCAGGCGTTCGAGGATTTTGTACTCGCTGATGAAAAAGCCGTCGGCATGGCCCTTGCAGAGCAAATTGGCCTGGTAATCGGTAAGGTAATGGTGGCCGACAAGCCAGCGGCGAAAGCGTTCCACGTCGCCAGCGCCGTCCTTGGCTTCCTTCAGCCAGCGGTCGTACAGGGCCTTGGCGTCGTTGGGGGGCAAGAGTCGGCTGCGCAGCAGCAACCCGTAGACGTTCTGCACCGTGAGCGGCATCGAGCAAGACCCCACAGCTACCCCGCGGACCGCGCCTCCGCTGCGGCCCACCTGAATCCGTCTTCGGCGATAGTCTACGTATCATGCCGTCCGGCGCGGCGAAAGGCAAAGAGGAAACCCCGCCGGCTGGAAAGGATAGCCCCAGTACCGTCGCGGAACGACTATGATGAAGAAGCGGGTTGCGGGCGCATCCGCGGAGCATGATTCGCGGTACACTGGACCGAGACAGGAGCCGCCCCAGCATGGCACCCAATCCAAAAACGATGCGGACAGGCTTAAACTCAGCGCAGCGACGCGAACCCGCCCAGGGCCTGATGTTCTTCCCGCACCAGCTGGGGATTGCTTTGACGCTGCTGCTGCTCGCCGGCTGCGGTGAAAAGGCCCCGCCGCCGCCCATCTACCTCGGACACATTGCGCCTCGCACCGGCAGCCAGCGCGACGTGGGCCTCGGCGCGGCCGATGCCATCCTGCTGGCCGTGGAAACGATACGAGCCACCGAAGGCCAAGTGCTGGACCGACCCATCGCGGTCGTGCATCCCGATAGCCAGGGCAACCCCGATGCCGTCGAGAGCGAAGCCGTCCGGCTGGCCACGGTCGGTCATGTCGTCGGTCTGATCGGCGGCTACGAACCGGAATCCGCCGAACGGCTGGCACGCATCGCGCAGCAGTACAAGCTGCCCGTCATCACACCCACCTGGCTGCCGACGCAGACGCTGGGCCACTTCACCTTCAGCCTGGGCGCGCCGCCCGCCGACCGGGGCAAGCTGCTCGCCGACTTCGCGGTGAAGACACTCGCGGCGAAGCGCCTGGCCATCCTGACCGATAGCCGTCGCGCCGATGCCATCGCCGCGACCACGGCGTTCCGCGGCGCGGCCGGCAAGCAAGTCGTCGCCTTCGCCGAGGAGTTCGCCAGCGACGACCGGCTCAAGGAATTGATCCAGCAAGCGCTGGCCGTCGAACCGGACCTGCTGCTGTTCGCCGGCACCAGCGCCGACCTGGACCGCGTCCGCCGCCAGCTGCGCCAGGCCAAGCTGCCGGAGCAAACTCCGCTGCTATTCGCCGGCGCGGACACCCCCGAACTGTCAGCCCTGGTGGACGCTGCGGCCGACCCGTTCATCTACTGGACCACGCTCTTCGTGGCCGACGGCAGCCAGCCACCGGCGCAGGAGTTCGCACGCCGCTACGAGCAGCGCTTCGGCCAACCGCCGCTGCCGGCCTCCGCCCAGTCCCACGACGCGGTCTTGTTGTTCGCCGAAGCCATCCGCCGCGCCAAGAGCGGCCAGGGCGACAAGGTGCGCGAAGAACTCGCGGGCTTCCAGGATTTCCAGGGGCTGACCGGCCCCATCCGCTGGGAGAAGAACCAGGCGGTGGGCCGCCCGCTGCATGTGGTGCATCGCAAGGACCGGCAGCAGGCGGTGGTGCGCGGTGCGGGAGACGGCGACAAGCGCTAAAAACCTGTTCCGCTGATAGCTTAGGACGATTATCCGATGAGAGAGAATGACGTAAGTCTTGCGCTCTCGGACACCCAAGTTGGCGTTCTGCTAGGCGCGCTTAGCTCATTCGACGGCGTTCCGTTCTATCGAGTTCAGAAAGCAGCGATGTGTTCAGCTGAGCGGACTCAACTCGACACGATTTTTGATCGACTCGCTGTTATTCGCAATCAGTACTACCGATCAAAAACGTCCGAAGGACTCGCGGTGTTTGTATCCGATTCAGAGGTGCGCTTTCTCAAGCAGATTGTACAAGCTTGCCTTCAGGAATATCGCGACGACGCTATGGGATTACATGTGTATCTCAATGCAAAGTGTGCAGAAGATGTCCAGAATGCACTTCGCCTTCTTGAATCATCTACCTGAGAACTTCCGTTTTTGAGAGTAGTCGTATTTGCCGTGCTTGTTGCAAAACTACGGGCTGACAGTGCCGCAGCGATTGCTCGCTGAATCGCTATTTCACGCGTCGAATACCGGGCCGTCCGCCGACTGCCGCCCTCGCTTGCAGGTCACTCTCAGTCCGCCAAACACCCAGACGAAAATATGGCGGCCCCAGGATGACCGAGCTGCCTAACTGCTTGGCCGTGTCGTCAAGCGGAAGCGCGAGCATTACTTCCCCGCCCCATTCGATCCGACATTTCCCATCCGGCGGTTCGGCTGGTATCCTGACAGGCAGTGGAGGACGACCATGACCGCGCCGCCGACTCGTTCCACCGTGCCCGAGCTACCGCCGGTGCGGGCGGGCGAACGTTCCCGCACCCTACCCTATTCTTCTTGAATTCTCCCATGCCGCGTGGACCGCGCAGTACGCCGGCCGGCAGTCATCGGCCGGTCATGTTGGATGAAGTGCTGGCCGTGCTGAACCCGCAGCCCGGCGCGGTCGTCGTCGATGCCACGCTCGGCTTCGCGGGCCATTCCCAGGAACTGCTGCGTCGCATCGGGCCGACGGGCAAGCTGATCGCGCTCGACCGCGACGCGGAACATCTACCGGCTGCCCGCGAAAAGCTCACTGCCATCGGGCATCCGTTCGGGCTGCACCACGCGAACTTCGCTGGGTTGCCGGCCGTGCTGGCGGCCGAGGGCGTCGGCCCGGTCGATGGCCTGGTGGCTGACCTGGGCATGTCGAGCATGCAGGTCGATGATCCGGAGCGCGGCTTCTCCTACCGCCGCGACGGTCCGCTCGACATGCGCATGGACCGC